>CAZZKU010000076.1:0-5517 GCA_964654635.1 uncultured Piscirickettsiaceae bacterium
TTACAAGGGTCTCTGAAAGTTAAATGTTTTTTGTTCAGTAAAGACCCAATTTAAGCGAATATCCCAGCTTTGAGTTGTTATTTTTTTTACTTGCTGGCAGTGGTGTGCCCAGCCTATTAATTCTGGCTGTTGTTTATTGCTAAAAAGGCGTTGGTTTTTAAATGATAAACTTTTGTCATAAAAGCCACCACCCATTCCTATGCGATTTCCCTGTGAATCAAAACAGGTAAGCGGGATAAAAATAATATCTAATTTGTCAGCCGTTAACGTTTGCCCTGATGCAGGTTCTTTGATGGCGTATTTATTTAATAATAGCTTACTACTCGGCGTGTATTTTATAAATAATAGCGTTTGGTTGGGTTGTATTTTAGGCAGATAAACCTGTTTTCCCATCTTCCATAAAGTTTGAATTAATTTTTGGGTAGGAAGTTCGCCATCGTTATCTAAAAAAACCGCTATTTTTTGTTTAGTAGCTGGTTTGTTAATTAATAATTTAGAGAGAAGTAATTGGCGAAGAGCTTTTGAGGCATGGATTTGTTTTAGCGATCCCACAACTAGCTTACGATTTTCTCGGCAAACTTGGCGCAATTTATGTTGTTTTTCTGTTTGGGTGGCTACACTAATAGAATATAACTTCTAAGTAATTGAATGAGGAGTACGAGCTAGGTAGTATCCCTGAACCGTAAAGTTCAGGTGGCAACTTCACAAAAGACTTAGGCTTCTCGGGCATAAGCGAGATGCACACCATCTTAAGTATCTAGTCCCAATATAGTAATTATCGGCAGGGGTTTGTACCTAGTTCGTACAGGCTTCTATTATAACAATGGATGCTATAAGCGTAAAGAACTTTTAATTTTGTTTTAAGGTTTCTTCCATTCGTTGCGCTAGTTCATCATCAACTCTTTCGCAGTATTGGATAGTATCATCTTTTATTTTCAGGTAATCGTAGCAAATATTAAGGGCAACCATTAATACTTTGCTTTCACCCTTTAAGCCAGATACCTGTTCTAATTTTTCTTCTAGCAAGGTGGCAGCTTCAATTAAGCGTTCTTTTTCATCCTCTTCACAAGGCACTTCAAAGGTGTGGTTCATTAAAGAAAAGGTTAACATAGCTCTTGGTACTCAAAATAGGGAAATGATTGTGGTATTATTCACCATTAAACAATATTTCTCAAGCCGTTAGACGTTTTTGTTTGAGAAGATTTTAAAGGAAAACCCAAATGAAATTTGACCAAGTTAGTGATGTTTTAAGTGCTTACCAAGAATTAGAGTCGCCCTCTTTCCTGCAAGGAATGTTGATGGGTTTGATGTGTGGTGATAATTCTATTAAAGAAAGTGTCTGGATTAAGAAAATTTTAGAAGAAGCCGATGTTAAATCGATTAAAGAAAGTTTTTTAGTAGTCTTACACGATTTATTTTTAGAGACCGATAAAACTTTGAATGGTTCAGGCTTTGAGATAGAACTATGCCTGCCTGATGATAATGAAGATTTAAACTTTCGTACTGCCATGTTAGGGCAGTTTTGTGAAGGATTTTTATATGGAATGGGCTTGGTTGGGCAAAGCGAGCAAACCTTAAAAGGTGATGTAGCAGAATTATTTATAGATTTTGGCAATATATCGGCTATCGATATAACCGATTTAGAGCATGCTGATGAAGATGATGAGTCCAGTTTTATGCAGTTAGTTGAATATGTGAAAATAGGCGTAATGACCATTAATGAAGAACTTAACCCTGTTGAAGGTTCGCCTATTGAGCTAGCAACACCACCTACAAACACTTTACACTGATGTCTGAATTTTATCTAAGGCGAAAAAAGCTATTCGCAAATTTAACCGATAACAGCATGGCGTTACTTTCGTCAGGTTCAGAACAAATTCGCAATAGAGATGTAGAGTATCCTTTTCGGGTAGAGTCTAGCTTTTATTATTTAACGGGGTTTTCTGAACCTGATGCGGTTTTGTTGCTAGTGAAAAAACAGGGTGAGTGTAGAGCCGTTATTTTTTTGCGACCTAAAGACCCTGAGCAAGAAACTTGGCAGGGACGACGTTTAGGAATAGATGCGGCAATAGATTCTTTAAAGGTTGATGAAGCGTTTGATATTGATGACTTAGCTGAAAAAACTACCGAGCTAGTTGAAAATATAGACAGTATTTATTTTAGTTTTGCCGAATTAACCGACTGGGCAGATTTATTAGCCGGGTGGGTTGCTTCACAAAAATCAAAATCACGTCAAGGCGTGGTAGCCACTAGCCAGTTTAAAGATATTGATGTTCTGTTACATGAAGCCAGGTTAATTAAATCAAACTGGGAAATAGCGAAAATACGCCAAGCAGCCCAAATATCGGTAAAAGGACATCTTGCAACCCTAAAAATCGCCAGGGGTGCCCCCCCTTGTATGTGGGAATACCAAATTCAAGCCGCTTTAGAAGCAGAATTTAAACAAAACGGTTCTCCCAGAGTTGCTTTTAACTCTATTGTTGCCAGTGGCAAGAATGCTTGCATTTTACATTACACCGAAAATGACCAGCAGATTGAGCAGGGCAGTTTAGTGCTAGTGGATGCGGGTGCAGAATATGCAGGCTATGCGGGAGATATTACCAGCGTGTTTCCTGCTAATGGCAAATTTAGCCCCGCACAAAAACAGCTATACGATTTAACTTTAAAAGCCCAACAAGCAGTTATTGGCTTAATTAAGCCAGGAGTTGAGTACAATAAATTACACGAATGTGCAGCGAGTATTATCACCCAAGGTTTAGTGGATTTAGGCATTTTAACTGGAAAACTCGAAACCCTATTAAATGATAAAGAATATAAAAAATTTTTTATGCACGGAACGGGACATTGGCTCGGAATGGATGTGCATGATGTCGGCAGTTATAAACAAAACGGCTGTTGGCGACCTTTGCAAGCAGGTATGGTATTAACCGTAGAGCCGGGTATTTATATTTCAAAAGAAGTTGGGTTAGAACAAGGTGTAGATGCTAAATACTGGGACATAGGCATTCGTATTGAAGATGATATATTGGTTACCAAAGAAGGGGCAGAAGTGTTAACGCTTGGCTTGCCTAGAACAACGGCAGAAATAGAAAAAATGATGGAAGGAAAATAATATGCAAGTGGCTAACTTTGATGTTGCTATTATTGGCGGAGGTCCTGTCGGCTTAATTTTAGCACTGGGGCTAGCAAAGCAACAACGTCAAGTATGTTTAATTGAAAAACAACCGTTTCAAAAGTCGACCAGTTTTGATGGGCGTGCATTAGCCCTAACCTATGGCTCGGTACAGTTATTAAAGTCGTTAGATATTTGGCAACAACTGGCAGAATTTACCACTCCAATTAAACATGTGCATATTTCACAAAAAGGCTACTTAGGGCTAACCAAAATTCATGCCGATGAAATGAATGTAGAAGCATTAGGCTATAGTGTAACCGCATCTGATTTGGGTTCAGTTCTTTGGCAATTAGTAGCAGAATCTGCTTTGATTACGCTACAAACAGAAACCGAATTAAGTTCTTTTAAAGTAGAAACTGAAAAGGTACAGCTTAGCCTTAAAGATAAGAACAACCAACCACAACAACAGCAAGCAAATTTAATTATTGGTGCAGATGGTACAGAATCTAAAGTTAGAAAATTAAGCGGGATTAAAAACAATTCAAAGTCGTATAATGCGTTTGGAGTGTTAGCCAAAATTGAAACAGAACAACACCCAAAAGGCTGGTCTTACGAGCGTTTTACCACCGAAGGTCCGGTTGCCTTATTGCCCTTAGGGGGACATTTTCATAAAGCGGTGATGGTTGTGCCTGCCGCTAAAAAAGAAGCGATAATGGCTTTAAATGATGATGACTACATCAATCTTTTTGCGGAAAAAATGGGCGAAAGGTTGGGTGAGTTCACCTCTATTTCTGCCAGAGTTTGTTACCCCTTAACCGAAAGCTATGCTGAAAAAATGGTTGCAGAACGTACTTTGTTAATCGGTAATGCTTCACACACTCAACACCCCGTGGCAGCACAAGGTTTAAATTTAGGTATAACCGATATAAAATCTTTTTTAGCCCTTTCTACAGATGAAAAAGACTTAGGAAAGGCTAGTTTATTAACCCAATACCAAGCCAACCAAGCCCCAGAACATGAACGAATTATGAACTTTACCGATAGTCTAATAAATGTGTTTGAAAAAGAATCGAGCCTCATCGGACATTTAAGAGGATTAGGCTTAATTGCAATGTCTGCTATGCCAAAATCTAGGCATAAGTTAGCCCGTATGGCAATGGGAGTCACTTCAAATGGAAATTGACAAAGAAGCTGACAAAGAAAAAACTTGGGATATTGTGGTAGTTGGCGGAGGTATGGTTGGTGCAACCACCGCTTTAGGGCTAGCTCAACAAGGCTTTGAAGTGTTATTGCTAGAAAAAAAACGGCTTGATTTAAGCTGGTCGAATAGTGGCGATTATCGTCCTAGAGTAAGTGCTTTAACGCGAGCTTCAGAAAATATTTTTAAATCGTTAGGTGTTTGGCAAACAATTGAACAAAACAGGCATTGTGCCTTTACCGACATGCATGTTTGGGAAGATGTTTCCAACGCAGAAATCCATTTTTCAGCAAAGGAAATCGGCGAAGAGAACCTAGGGTTTGTTATTGAAAATGACAGTATATTAAACGCCCTTTGGCAAAAGATAGAAACCGAAAGCAATATTGAAGTATTGTTCGGGCAACAAGTTGAAGCAATTAATTTAACCGCTGAAACTGCCGAATTATCTTTTAAAGATGGCAAAGAAATTCAAACCAAACTGCTCATAGGAGCAGATGGAGCTTTTTCTAAAATACGTCAGTTGGTCGGAATTAATCAAATTACCCACAGCTATAATCAATGTGCCATCGTCGGTTGTGTAGAAACTGAAAAATCATCAGAAAATACCTGTTGGCAACGTTACAGACAAGAAGGTCCATTTGCTTTTTTAGCAATGGGCAATAATGTTAGCTCTATCGCTTGGTATTTGCCGCAAGATAAAATGGAATGGGCATTATCCTTGTCTGAACAAGACTATAAAAGCCAAATTGAGCAGGCATCAGGGCTGAAATTAGGTAAAGTGACTAAAGTATATGAGCGTGCAGGTTTTCCGTTGGTAAGACGACATGCAGAACATTATGTACAGCCACATTTTGCACTAGTTGGCGATGCCGCCCACACCATTCATCCACAAGCAGGGCAAGGAGTTAACCTAGGTTTGTTGGATGCAGCCGCTTTAATAGAAGTTGTGTCTAATGCCAAAACGGAGTCAAATTCAACTGATAAATATACTAAAGATTGGTCTCGAAAAAGTGTGCTAAGGCGTTACGAACGATGGAGAAAGGGCGACAATGCTCTTATGCAACGTTCTATGGAAGGGTTTGACTGGTTGTTTAAGCAGGACAATGAGTTGAAAAATCAATTAAGAACCAACTTTGTCTCATTTGCCAATAAATTAAAACCAGTTAAAAATTGGCTAACAGAGCAGGCACTAAATGGCAGAGGG
>CAZZKU010000077.1:0-5499 GCA_964654635.1 uncultured Piscirickettsiaceae bacterium
TTGGTGGAGATGGGCGGAGTCGAACCGCCGTCCGAAGAGCCTCCATTTAAAAATCTACATGTTTATTTGACCATTTAATTTAACCTTAATGCTACTCGGTCAACAGAGATCACACAAGGCGAGTTTGTAAGTTTTAGCTGTTCCTATCCAAACACACAGGAACTGGCGATTTCGCGTAAGTCGACACAGAGCTAGGAGCCACGAACAACTGACCTAGTCTGCGCTAGCGGGATTAAGCCGCTAGAGCGTAGTTATCGTCGTTTGCAACTATAACAAATTGAATTAAAGATTTACGTGCATCCTTCAGGCACGACATGCATCTTAAACTTTGGTCTCCCCGTCGAAACCAGTGCATCCCCAAGGGTTTTACTTTGAATCAAAAGAGTCGTATCAAAATTTAATTTGAAAGGGAATTATACCGTATTTATAGATTTTATTTTATACAATTCGCACTAATTTTCAAAAGGATCTTTTATTACTAAAGTTTCAGAACGGTCAGGACCAGTTGATAAAATAGATACTTCAACGCCCATTTCTTTTTCCAAGAAACGAATATATTTTTGAGCTTCAACAGGAAGATCTTCCCACGAGCTACAACCTACTGTCGGTTTTTGCCAACCTTTTAAAGTAGTATACTGTGGTTCAACCAGGTCATACTCTTCGGCACTGGCGGGTGGTAAATAAATTTTTTCGCCATTTAAAATATAATGTGTACAAACTTTTATTTCAGCCAAAGTATCCATTACATCTAATTTAGTTAAACACACACCCGTTAAACCGTTAATTTGAGCAGAGCGTCTTAACGCAACTGCATCAAACCATCCACAACGGCGTTGACGACCTGTTGTCGCACCAAACTCATGCCCTCGTGTTCCCAAGATTTTACCTATTTCATCACCTTTATCAGTGGCAACGTCATAATCCAATTCGGTAGGAAAAGGCCCACCACCCACTCGTGTTGCATAAGCCTTGGTAATACCTAATACATAATCTAATTCACAGGGTCCAATTCCACTACCAGAAGAAGCACTCCCTGCGGTGGTATTTGAGGAGGTTACATAAGGGTAGGTTCCATGATCAATATCCAATAAAGCACCCTGAGCGCCTTCAAACATTAAGTTTTTTCCTTCACGATTGTAACCATCAATCAAGTTAGGTATATCGGCTAGCATCGGTACAATTAATTTAGCATACTGCTCACATTTGACCCACTGCTTATCAAAATCAACCGCTTCTGACTTATAGTAATTGGTAATCATAAAATTATGATATTCCAATGCTGAGGCTAACTTTTCTTTAAACAAGGGCATGTTTTTAAAATCCCCCGCCCTTAAACCACGCCGAGCTACTTTATCTTCATAGGCAGGGCCAATTCCTCGACCAGTTGTTCCTATTGCTTTATTACCACGTGCAATTTCACGAGCTTGATCTAAAGCAACGTGGTAATCTAATATTAAAGGACAGGCTTCGCTAATTTTTAATCTGTTTTTTACAGGTAAACCAGTGGCTTCTAGCTGTGTCACTTCCTTTGTTAATGCTTCTGGAGAAAGCACTACGCCATTACCAATAAAACAAGCAACTTTTTCTCGTAATATTCCAGATGGAATAAGATGTAGTACGGTTTTTTGATTACCAATAACTAAAGTATGACCAGCATTATGCCCTCCTTGAAAGCGAACAACCGCAGCAACTCTATCTGTTAACAAGTCAACAATCTTTCCTTTCCCTTCATCGCCCCACTGGGTACCGACAACAACTATATTTTTTTTTGTCATTTAATTCTCTTAACTATATCTTAGCTGAAACAGACCATTTTCCTGATGATTTTGAAAGAACTTTCTCTCCCGAAAGTACATCACTGTCTTGGTAAAAATATTTAACAACGTGAGTTTTTCTTAATTCGGCTATTTGTAAGGCCAGTTCCGCATCGGCAATAACCGGTGCATATACTACTTCTTTGCTAGACACTGGTAAGTCTTTTAAGATGTCTAGCGTACTGCGCAAGTCTAAACTAAAACCTGTTGCCGCATTAACCGTACCAAATTCAGCACCGATACCATCATAACGACCGCCTTTAGCAATACGATATAATTTCTTATCTGCTGCATAACAACTAAAAATAACGCCAGTGTGGTAATCAAACCCGCGTAAGTCGGTTAAATCTAGGTGAAGAATCAACCCTTTTGAATATATTTCAAAATAGTTAATAATTTTGGATAAACGAGATAATCCCTCATCAATTTCTACAGAGACTCCTGCAAGCAATTCTTGCCCCGATTTTAGAACGGTTTGAGCATCACCACATAACCCTAACAAGCCTTTAAAGGCTTGCGTTAACTGAGAATTTAATTCTAATTCTGCAATAAAACTATTATATTCTGGGACGGCTTTACGCTGTAAAATATCAATCAATTTGGCACTATTAGCCACATTAAAGTTAGCTACCTGCATCAACTTAGCAACAATATCAACATGCCCTAAGCTTAGGGTTAAGTTATCAAGACCTAAAGCATTTAGCGAGCTTAACATTGTTGCAATCACTTCAATATCGCTTTCAACACCAGTGTCACCAAAAAGCTCTACTCCCACTTGAATAGGGCTTCTCGAACCTTTTGCCTTGTTGTTATGCGTTTTTAATACTTCCCCTACATAACAGAGTCTAACCAACGACTTATCTGCAAAAATAGGGTGGTTAACAATACGAGCCACTTGTGGGGTCATATCTGCACGAACACCCATCATCTTCCCTGAATCTTGATCGGTAAAACGGCAAGTGTCAACAGCAAGTAAACGCCCTGTACCAGTCAACAAAGAATCGGTAAACTCAGCTATAGGGGGCAACACCAATTCAAAACCAGACGACTCAAAACCATCTAGTAACTGGCGACGATAATATTCAAGTTTTAAAGCTTGCTCTGGAACTAAGTCTTCAATTCCTTCAGGTGTAAACCATATATTTTGTTGCATAATATCTTCTTTATGTATTCTTTTTAAAAGGCTAGAATTAACAATAAATTGCTAGCTAAGTAGTAATAAAATTATCAAGCCAATTGAAATGCTAACCAAACCCATTATTCTTAAGTTCTTCTCATCTTGCTCAGCTGCCTGTTTCATTATTTTTTTCCAAAATTTAGGAAAAATAAATGGTAGCAAACCTTCAAATACAAAAACTAAGGCAATTGCACTAATTAGTATAGTCTCAACCATTCATAACAACCTTTAATAAATTTTTGAAAGAAAAATGGCATAAAAAAGGTGGATAAACCCCACCTTAATTTTTAACTCTGATAATTAAATGTTATTTTTGCTGATTAAAATATTTAAAGAAGTCTGACTTAGGATCAACAATCATTACATCGGATTTACTTTTAAACACTTTTTGATAAGCATTTAGGCTTTGATAAAAAGTAAAGAACTCGGCATCCTGGGAGAAAGACTCTGCAAAAATTTCTGTAGTTTTAGCATCGGCTTCACCTCGAATAATTTCAGAATCTCTAAACGCATCTGCAAGAATAACCGTTTTCTGTCTATCTGCATCTGCTCGAATTTTTTCGCCTGACTCTGATCCTTGAGAACGAAGATCTTTCGCTACTCGATTACGTTCAGCTTCCATTCTTCGATAAACCGATTCACTTATATCCTGCGGTAAATCTACACGTTTAATTTGCACATCGACTAGTTTAATACCAAAAGAAGCAACTGATTCTGCAGTATTTTTTTGGATATCAGCAACAATTAAATTACGATCCTGTGTAATAACCTCTTGAACAGTACGGCTACCAAACTCTGAACGCAAACCATCTTTAATAATTTGCCCTAATCTTAAATTAGCTAGACGAATGTCTCCATTCATTGTAATGTAAAACTTTTTAGCATCAACAATTTTCCATTTAACAAATGAATCCACATTTAAGTTTTTCTTTTCACTAGTTAAATAACGTTCTGGTGCAGAATCTAATGTTTGTAAACGCACATCATATTTTTTAACGTTGTTCACAAAAGGTACTTTAAAGTGTAATCCGGGCTCAATATCAGCTTGAACCACCTCACCAAATTTAAATACCAAGGCTGTTTCACCTTCTTGCACTAAGAATAATGCACTGCTACCAACAAACAGCATGACTGCTAAAGCTATCGAAATTAATGATTTCATGTTAACGAAGCTCCCTATTGCTTAAAAAATCACGGATATTGCCATCTCTTTGACTGGCATTACGATTAGTGCTTTGTGGCACTACTGCGCTGGATGAAGAAGATGCTCCGCTCGCTGAATTAAATGGTACGGTTGGCTGCCCTCCCATCATTTTATCCAATGGCAGGTACAATAAGTTAGTGCCACTTTCAGAACCTACAAATATTTTAGAAGTTGAGCCAAATACATTGGTAATTGCATCAATATACATACGTTCTCTAGTTACTGTAGGAGCTTTTGAGTACTCTGCCAATATACTATTAAAACGACTAGTCACACCAGTTGCTTTAGCTATTTCAGAATCAAAATAAGCCCTAGCTTCTTCTAGCTGACGAGCAGCCATTCCTCTAGCTCTTGGTAAGATGTCATTAGAATAAGCCTCCGCTTCATTTATTAAGCGCTCTCTATCTTCACGAGCCTTAACAACATCGGCAAACGCACCCTGAACCTGTTCAGGTGGCTGCGCATCTTGCAAGTTAAGTGATGATATCATTAACCCAGAGTTGTATAAGTCTAACCTAGTTTGTGCAATATTTCTTACACGGGTAACAACTTCATCTCGCCCTTCGGTTAGCACAAAATCCATGCGATTTTGCCCGACTACTTCACGAAGAGCTGATTCAGTTACCGCTCTTAAAGTTAGATCCGGATCAGAGATTGCAAATAAATACAATTCTGCATTACTAACCTGATACTGAACTGCTATTTTAACATCAACGATATTTTCATCTTTAGTCAGCATAAGTGATTCAGAAGGAACCGAGGCATTTCTGTTTCTTGCATCAGAACGATAACCTATTTCTGCTGTACGAATACGATCAACATTAACCTTCACTACCGATTCAATTGGCCATGGGATATGCCAATGAAGACCCGCTGTTGTTTGTTCTTTATAAGCACCAAACTGTTTAACCACACCACGTTCCGCAGAATCTACAGTGTACAAACCACTTAACAGCCAAACAATTATTAATACAGCTGCAATTGCGCCTATCGCTTTAGTGCTTAAACCGCCATCTCCTCCACCATTAGAACCACCGAAAAAGTTTTGAATTTTTTGGATAATTTCATCAAAATCTGGCTCAGGCCTTTGTCCCGATGGTTTTTTAGGGTTTTCGGACTGTTTATTGCCCCCTGAGTTATTGTTACCCCAAGGATCTTGTCCTGGTTTACCGGGCTCGTTCCATGCCATTCATTTTCTCCTGAAAATTGAAAAGTTAATAGAAATTAAATTAGTAGGGTATTTTAAGTTTAAAGCACCCAAAAGTCATTAATTAATTGTTTATTTATTATTTGTGTACTCAATC
>CAZZKU010000078.1:0-5486 GCA_964654635.1 uncultured Piscirickettsiaceae bacterium
ACTTGCGGTTTTACCCGTGCCTATCGCCCATACAGGCTCATAAGCGATAACAATATTCTCAAAAGCTTTAATACCAACCTTTTCAATGGTGGCATTTAATTGGGTAGAGATAACCGCTTCTAATTGACCTGATTCTCTTTCTTCTAGCGTTTCGCCAACACATAAAATAGGTGTTAGACCCGCTTTTAAAACGGTGTTTACTTTTTCTGCAATTTCTAAATCAGTTTCACCATAAATAGCTCGACGTTCTGAATGCCCTAATATAATGTATTCACAACCAAAATCTTTAGCCATCTCTACAGAAACTTCTCCTGTAAAAGCACCTTGCACAGGTTCTACAGCAACATTTTGCAAACCAACAGAAATTTTATCTGTATTAAGACACCTTTTAACATAATCTGCATAAATAACAGGTGGGCAAATAGCAACTTTCACACTGCCTAACCTAGAAGATTCTTTATTCAAACCCGTCATAAGATCCATGATAGACGCCTTACTGCCATGCATCTTCCAATTACCTACTACAAATAGCTGTCTCATTACCATAATCCCTTACACAAAAATTTTGCATATGTTAGCGACTTCTTTATAAAATTACAATATTGACAAATCAACTATTTTATTATTTTGTATAGATAGTCTTCGAATAAGCTTTAGTTAACTACAAAATTCTTGCTTCACCAAGTCAACTAACTTAGCAACATGTGGTTGAATCATCTGTTCGGTTTCGCCTTCTACCATTACTCTAATCAAAGGCTCTGTTCCTGAAGCCCTTAATAAAACCCTTCCTTTTCCTGCCATCTCTTGCTCGGCATCTTTTACAGCTTGCTTAAGTTTTAAATTATTATCTAAATTTATTTTTTTTGTTATTTTTACATTTTCAAGAATCTGCGGGTAAGTTTGCATACCTGAACACAATTCATTTAAATTTTTTCCACTTTCCACCAAAATTGAAACTACTTGTAAGGCAGCAACAATACCATCTCCTGTCGAAATTTTATCCAGGCATAACACATGCCCCGATGCCTCTGCTCCAAATAGCCACTCTTTTTCGACTAGAGCCTCCATAACATATCTATCGCCCACATCGGTTCTAATAAACTCTAGCCCCATCCCTTTGATTGCTAACTCTAGTCCAAGGTTGCTCATTAAAGTGCCAACCACACCTTGACAGGTTGCTTGATTGGCTTTGGCAAGAATATAAAGAATACCGTCACCATTAACAACATTACCCTCATGATCAACCAACATGACCCTATCACCATCACCATCAAAAGCGATACCAAAATCTGCTTTTTCTGCCAATACTGTCTTTTGCAGCAAAGCCAAATCAGTTGCACCACAACCTGCGTTAATATTAAGCCCATCAGGTGTATCACAAATTGAAACCACTTCTGCACCCAATTCTTTAAATACAGAGGGAGCGATATGGTAGGTTGCACCGTTGGCACAATCTAAAACAATCTTATAGCCATTTAATTTTTTACTAGCTGAATAGGTACTTTTACAAAACTCAATATAACGACCTGCCGCATCATCAACTCTTTTTGCCTTACCTAACTTGCTAGATTCAACAATGACCATTTCAGAATCAAATGCTTTTTCGACTTCGGCTTCAATCGAATCGGTAATTTTTTTACCCGTAGCTGAAAAATATTTAATCCCATTATCATAATGCGGATTATGTGAAGCACTAATCACAATACCTGCATCAGCTGAAAAAGTTTGGGTTAAATAAGACACCGCAGGGGTTGGCATAGGACCTAGCAAATAAACATCAACACCAGCGGCAATAAAACCCGCTTCTAATGCCGATTCAAACATATAGCCAGATATACGAGTATCCTTACCAATCATCACCGCACTACCGCCGTGGTCTTTAATAACCTTACCCGTTGCCCAACCCAATTTTAAGATTTTATCTGGCGAAATCAATCCTTTACCAACTTGGTTGCGAATACCATCTGTACCAAAATACTTTTTCTTAGCCATTTTTAATTACCATCCTAATTCTTGCATAATTTTTAGTGCCTGCCGAGTTTCAACAACATCATGCACTCTAACGATGCTAACTCCTTTTTTGATAGCAAGCATGGCAGCGGTAACACTACCGACCATTCTTTCTGAAATAGAAGTAGTCACTGCCACCTCTTTTAATAACTCTGTAATCATTTTTTTACGCGATACACCAACCAATATCGGACAATTTAGACTTTTCAGCTTATCCAAGCCGTTAAACAGCTCAACATTATGGGCTAAATTTTTGCCAAAGCCAAAGCCAGGGTCAACAATTAACTGGCTTTTTTTAATTCCAACCTGTTCACATTCCAACAAACGTTTATTTAAAAAACCAACAACTTCGTCCACCACATTTAAATAGCTTGGTGAATTTTGCATAGTAGAAAACTCACCCTGTTTATGCATTAAACAAGCCAGCACCCCAGAGCTTGCCACAAGCTCTTTTGCGCCAGGTTCTTGCAAAGCATTAACATCATTAATCATGCCTACGCCCATTTTAACAGCTTCTGCCATCACCGGCGTTTTATAAGTATCAATAGAAACCGCTAACTCAAATTCATTAACTGCCAATTCAATAACTGGTATCACCCTATCCAATTCCTGTTGCAAGCTAACTACACTGGCGCCAGGTCGGGTTGACTCACCACCTATATCAGTAATATCTACTTTTGCTAATTGAAACAACTCTAGCTGATTTTTAACCGAATCTAAGGTATTAAACTTTCCACCATCAGAAAAAGAATCTGGGGTAACATTCAATATGCCCATAATTAACGGACAATTTGGCTTAATACTTAATACTTTATTGGCAATTGACATATTTAAACCCTAGGAAGACACTGAATATTTCCAAACAGCCATATAAAAAAACCCCTTTTCAGGGGTTTAACTAGGTTTAGAAATAAACCTTAATTAGCTTTTGGCTCACCCTCTGGTGCAGTAGTATCATTTGATAAATCAGACTCAACCATATCTTCTATAGAACCCTCTTTAGAAACTTCTTTTTCAGTTTTTTTGGAACTAGAATCGTCATCAGACTTATCTTTACTACCCCATTCTTTAGGCTCTCCAGGCTCTTTGCCTTCCATCAAGTTTTTAACTTGGTCAGCATCAATGGTTTCATATTTCATTAAAGCATCAGCCATCGCGTGCAAGATAGATTCATTTTCTTTCAGAATTTTCTCTGCTCGTTGATAATTTTTATCAATAAAATAACGCATTTCTTGGTCAATTTGCTTTGAAATCTCGTTTGAAACATTGGCATTTCTTGAGCTACCCAATAAAGAACCGTTGTCTTCCTCTTCATACATAAGCGGCCCTAATGCAGTCGATAGACCCCATTTAGTAACCATGTTACGGGCAATTTGAGTTGCACGCATAATATCATTACTGGCTCCGGTAGTAACCGCATCTTCACCAAAAATCATTTCTTCGGCAATTCGCCCACCATACAAACTAGACAACTGACTTTCTAACTTACGTTTAGAGTAGCTATAAGAATCTTCTTCAGGCAAATACATCGTTACCCCTAAAGCACGACCCCTTGGCATAATACTAACTTTATAAACTGGATCATGTTCAGGCACTAAACAACCCACAATTGCATGCCCTGCTTCGTGATAAGCGGTCATTTTGCGTTCATCTTCGCTCATAATCATGCTTTTGCGTTCAACACCCATTAAGATTTTATCTTTGGCCTGCTCAAAATGTTCTTGGGTAACCAAACGTTCGTTTAATCTAGCTGCAAACAAAGCCGCTTCATTCACTAAATTAGCTAGGTCCGCACCCGAAAACCCTGGTGTACCACGTGCAATATAAGAAGGTTCAACATCATCAGCTAAAGGAACTTTACGCATATGCACTTTTAATATTTGCTCACGACCACGAATATCTGGCAAGCCAACCGTTACTTGTCTATCAAAACGACCAGGTCTTAATAGAGCTGGATCTAATACATCAACACGGTTAGTAGCCGCAATAACAATAACGCCTTCATTGCCTTCAAACCCATCCATCTCAACTAACAGTTGGTTTAAAGTTTGCTCACGTTCATCGTTTCCGCCACCCATGCCTGAACCACGACTACGACCAACCGCATCAATCTCATCAATAAAAATAATACAAGGTGCGTGGGCTTTAGCTTGCTCAAACATATCTCGAACACGAGAAGCCCCGACCCCGACAAACATTTCAACAAAATCCGAACCTGAAATACTAAAAAATGGTACTTTTGCTTCACCAGCAATCGCCTTAGCCAACAGAGTTTTACCTGTTCCAGGAGGTCCTACCATCAAAACTCCACGGGGCAAGCTTCCGCCTAAATTATTATATTTACCAGGGTCTTTTAAGAAGTCTACAACTTCGCCAACTTCTTGCTTGGCTTCATCAGCACCGGCAACATCGTCTAAAGTTATTTTAATTTGGTCATCGGTTAGCATTCTCGCTTTAGACTTACCAAATGACATAGGACCGCCTTTACCGCCCATGCCGCCACCCATAGAACGCATAAAAAACAACCAAATACCAATTAACAACAGCATAGGGAACCATGAAATAAACATTTGCATTAACAAACCTTGTTTTTTAGGTTCTTTTGCAACTACGGTAACTCGGTTATGTAACAGGTCGCCCATTAATCCTACATCACCAGGGTTAATGGTTTTAAACGCTCTACCATCACTATAAACCCCTCTAATGGTTGTTCCTTCAATAGAAACTTGGCTCACCGCCCCGCTACGAACCTGGTCAATAAAGTCAGAATAAGCTATCGGAATATTTTTAGCTTTAGTTGCACTATCGAAGTGATTAAAAATCGACATCATCACCGTTGCAACAACTGCCCAAACTATAAGATTTTTTAACATATCATTTTTCATTTATTACCTGCGATACTTGCCACTGTTTATATTTGGTAAATATTACCATATTTCTTACTTCTTTTCCTTAGCAAGCACATAAATTTCTTTACTACGTGGTCGGGAAGCTTTTGGTTTACGAGTTAACACTTTGTTATATTTCTGTTTTAAATCTTTTAATAATTTATCGTAGCCTTCGCCTTGAAAAACTTTTATTAGTAAATTGCCATTTTTAGCCAAAACCTGATCAGCCAAATCAACAGACAGATCCACCAAATACATCGCCCGTGGAATATCCACCCCTTTATTGCCAGTCATATTTGGCGCCATATCCGACATAACCAAATCAACCTCTCGTCCATCTAAAGAATCAACTAAAGATTGATACACTTCATCTTGCTGAAAATCGCCCTGAATAAAGGTAACTCCAGCAAAAGGTTCTACAGGTAAAATGTCTAAAGCAAACACCCTTCCCTCATCACCCACTTTATGAGTTGCCCATTGCGACCAACCACCAGGAGCGGCACCCAAGTCGATAACCGTCATACCTTGTGAAAACAACTTATCTTTCTCATCAATTTCTTGAAGCTTATAAATTGCCCGCGAACGATA
>CAZZKU010000079.1:0-5483 GCA_964654635.1 uncultured Piscirickettsiaceae bacterium
AGAGTCTGACCAAAGAAGAAGGGCAAAAAAAGAATCTTCTTAGTCAGCTTATTTAAGCTTTTTAATACGCTCTTGAGGACTAATAACATCGGTTAAACGCACACCAAATTTGTCATTAATTACCACAACTTCTCCATGAGCAATCAAAGTTCCGTTAACCAGTAAGTCTAGAGGTTCACCCGCTAAACGATCCATTTCTACCACTGAACCCTGCGTATAGGACAAAAGATTCCGAATAGAGACTTTAGTGCGCCCTATTTCTAACTGTAATGTGACTGGAATATCTAACAACACATCTAAATCTACTTTTTCAGAACTTTCTCCTCCTCTGCCAGCTTCTAGCTCGGCAAAGGAAGCGGCATCAATATCTTCAACCTCATCAGCTACTTCTTGTTCGGCTTGCTCTGATAGAGCATCTCCCCAAGGATCTTCCACACCAGCATCATCAGTTAAATCGTTAGTAGAGTCAGCTTGTTCTTGAAGTGCATCACCCCAATCATCTGCTTCATTATTTTCACTCATCGTACCATTCCTTTACATTTTCAATCATTCGTTCGCTATAAGCGGGGTGATGTAATATTTTTTCAATTTTAATGGCTTTTTTATTATTACTTTCACCTAGCTTTCCTTTTACAAAAGCAATGCCTTCTGCTTTTAACGCTACTTGTTTTGGCATTTCTATAGGAATAATGTCACCTTTTTCCATTTTCATTAAATCATCCATGCTTAGCTGTAATTCAGCAAGATTAATAGACAATTCCACTTCAATATTTTTACATTCTTCTTTAAGTGTTCTAGACCATCGATTGTCAGATTCACCTTGTAAATTTGACATGCCCTCTTCGAGTTTATCTCGTATCGGCTCTAACATCGCATAAGGCATTACGATATCAACTCGCCCTTCAACGCCTTCAAATCGAACATTAATAGGACTAATAACAATCATATCCGTTGCATCAACAATACTGGCAAACTTAGGGTTCATTTCTGAATGCATATAATCAACTTCTATATCCATTACTGGCCCCCAGGCCTTTCGTAGGTTTTCAGAAGAGATATCTAAAATACTTCTTACCATACTCATTTCAACAGGCGTATATTCCCTGCCTTCAATTTTAAAGGGCAATAATCCCGTTCCGCCAAAATACATGTCTACAGCAGTAAAAATTAATTTTGAATCTAAAGTGAATAAGGAAACGCCGTTTAAAGGGTTTATTCGATAAATATTTAAACTGGTAGGTACAAACAAGTTCCGAAGATAATCAACCATTTTAATAATCTTAACTTCACCAGCAGTTACCTCTACACTGGCCATAATCATTTCATTAAAATGCCTTTGAAACCCTCTAGCAAATCGTTCGTTAATAATATCTAGAGCAGGAAGACGCCCCCTTACAATCCGTTCTTGGTTTGTAAAGTCATATGTTTTTGCAGCAGAACCATCGGATGAATCATCATCTTCGGTTTCTACATCGCCACCACCCATTCCTTTTAGAAGGGCATCGACTTCATCTTGACTAAGTATGTCTTCCATTACTTTACTGGCTAATTTCCAATTTAATTATTGCATTACAAAACGTTCAAAAAATACATCTTCTAAAATATCGGGGTAAATACCATGTTTTTCTATAACCGCTCGTGCTTTTTCTAATATTTTTTGTCTTAATACATCTGGCCCATCATCCTGAGACATTTCACTGTACTTCTGAATTCGTAAAAGACTGGTAATATCATTACGTAACATAGGACGATAATCTTCCATATCGGTTACTAACTGAGGGTAGTAAGTCATAAACTTAAGGGTAACCGCTAAGAATCTAGCTTGCCCTTCTCCCTTAAAATTAACAACAAAGGGTTCCATTGCAAAATATTGTGGTGCAGCTCCTGGCTCTGGCGGATCATATTGCTTAAAGTTGGGCGAAAAACTTCTAACAATACCGTCAGCATCGGGAGTTCCCTCAGAACCATGTTCTGCTGAAGCATGTTGCTCTTCTTTTGCCTCTTCTTTTGAATCTGATTTATCTCCGCTAAGCAATAAAAACGCCATGGCACCAATTCCAATAATCAGTAAAATCATAATTACCATTAAAACGATAATCAATCCATTTCCACCTTTTTTAGGTGCTTTTTCCTGTTTTTCTTCAGCCATCTTTAATCCTTTATTTAGTTGTTTATTAGAGGAGAATTAACCAATTCTTTTGATAAATCTTCTACTCCAGGTGCATTACTTAAACTTCTTAGCCTTTCATCCGCTTCTTTATTTAAAACAATAATACTAATCCGTCTATTACGAGGATTATACGGATTTTCTTTGTCGAATGGCACTGTATCAGCCAAACCAACTACTTGAGCTATTATTCTTTCATTTACACCGCCAGCCAACAGCAATCTTCTGGCGGCATTCGCCCTATCTGCGGATAACTCCCAGTTAGTATATTCTGCATTCGGACTATAACCAGATGAGTCTGTGTGTCCTGCAATACTAATTCGATTATTTGATTTAGATAAAATACTACCTACTTCTTTCAATAACTGCATAGCATAGTCTTTTGGTAAATCCACACCTGAGTCAAACATGGGTCGTTTACGGTCATCTAAAATTTGTATTTGCAATCCATTAGGAGTGATTTCTATCTTTAATTGCTTTTCTAACTCTTTTAAAACAGCACTGTCTGCTACTTTTTGTTCAATTTGTTTTTTTAATTGAATCATTTCTTGGGTTTCTTTTTGCTTTTGACTTTTTCCATCCGTATCATCATCTTGCGAAGATTTAGGGGTATCTTTAAAGCCCCCCATATCTATCATCGAATCTGAACTTTGCCCTGATTCTACCGACTTTACTAAAACAGAAGGTGCTGATTCAAACACACTAGGATCTTGGAAATATTCGCCTATTGCTTTCATTTCTTCATCACTAACGCCACCTAAAATCCATAACACCATAAAGAAAGCCATTGCTGCTGTCATAAAATCAGCAAAAGCAATTTTCCAAGCACCACCATGCCCACAGTGACCTGCTTTTTTAACTCTTTTTATAATTATGGATTGTTCATCACTCATCTTCTAAGTTCCAATACTTAAGACGCTTATTTTAAGCTTTGCAAATATTCATCCACTTCGGCAAAAGTGGGTCTTTCTTGACCTGGTATTGCCTTCCGACCGAACTCTACCGCTATTTGCGGAGCATAACCATTTAAGTTGGCAATTAAACAGGTTTTGATACAAGCATAAAATTCGCTTTCAGCATGCGCCCTGTTCGCTAACTCATTAGCTAAAGGATTAACAATAGCATAGGCAACTAAAATACCTAAAAATGTCCCCACTAAGGCAATTGACATTTTATTAGCGATTACTGAAGGGCCCGCTTCTAAATAAGTCATGGTAATAATAATACCTAATACCGCAGCAACGATACCAAATGCAGGCAAAGCTTGCCCTACTTCACCCACCGCACTACTAGGCATCATCGCTTCATGATGATGCGACTCTAATTCAGCTATCATTAAATCCTCTAAATGATAGGGATTAGATGCCCCTGAAATCATTAACCTTAAATAATCACAAATAAAATCAATCGCGTGATGATCGGCAGCAACTTTAGGAGCACTATTAAATAAATCACTACCATGAGCATCTTCTACATCGGCTTCTATTGCCATTAACCCTTCTCGGCGTGCTTTATTAAATATTAAAAACATTAACCCTAATAATTCCATGTACATTTCTTTATTTTGAGGTACGGGTTTAGCAGTACCAAAAGATTTTGTAATCCCTGCCTTAATAACCCAACCAGGATTGGCAATAATATAAGCTCCAAAAGCTCCACCACAAATAATTAACACTTCAAGAGGTTGTACCAAAATTGCAAAACTACCATGCGGAAGATAACCCCCAAAAAGAGTTCCTACAACGACAAGTGTTCCTATAATTGATTTCATAATGCCTTACTCTTATTTAACTTCAGCAATAACATTGCTTAATGTTGATTGAACTTCTTTTAACTGCACTAAATTAACATCTATTAAATTTAAATTTTGTGTGACATTAATTGCTTTTCCTTTAATGTCTTCTACCTTGTCTTGACCGTCTTCCATTTTTTTAACCGCACTCCTTGCTCGTACCTGTAAACCATCAATAATCTCAATAATATCATCTATTGCCTGGTGTGTTTTTCCAGCTAGATTGCGTACTTCATCTGCAACTACAGCAAAACCTCTACCATGCTCCCCTGCTCTTGCTGCTTCTATTGCAGCATTTAATGCAATTAAATTGGTTTGTTCTGCAACCCCTTTAATTAGCGTTAAAACAGCTCCAACATTGTTACTATCTTCTTCTAACAACGTAACAACCAATGCGATAGATTTTATTTCTGTTGCCAAATCATTCGTTGCACTAACCACCAATTCGGCTGAATCAATACTTGATAACGTTTTTGAATTCAACTCAAAAACCGAGTTTTTTATCTTTGATTGAATTGTTTCTAAACGGTTTAAATCTATTTTATTTTCATTTGAAATTGGCGCATTTATTGATGCTTGTGCAGACGACTTTAATACCTCATTGTCATTAGTTAAACTACTAACTTTCGCTCTAAGTTGAATAAGCTCATTATTTTTCTGCTCTATTTTTTCTTCGGCTAATCCAATCAACTGGTTTATTAAAAATACTATCTTAGGATTAGTCTCTGAACTGGCTAATTTTGCATTAAAATCACCTTGCTCAATCAATAATTCTAAATTATGTAACAGTTCAACGGGTTCTTCTACATCACGATTATTACCACACCAAAGCAAATACACCAGAGTTCCTACAACAATAGAACTCAAACCAAAGGTAATTAAAATTAAAACCCAGCTAGAAATGCCATAAAACTCTTGCCCAGCAAAAGCTAGTGATGACAAGCTAACTAAGCCAGCACCTACTAAAAATTGAATTAACCTTTTCATAAAAAGACCATTAAACCTTATGCGTAATAATCGATTAAATTATCTGATTGATGAACGACCTTGCTTGGATTAGCTAGCTCTTCACCTTCTTCTGTACCATTACTAGCACTTAAACTAGATTTTCTCTGTTCTTGCTCTGCCTGTTGCTCAAACTTTTTGTCTTGCCCTACATTCACATTAACTAAATTCATCTCCGAGCTATTTAATACATCTTTAAGTCTTGGAATGGCGTTTTCTAGTGCTTCTCTTGTTACACTATGTTGAGCAGTCATTGTTATATTCATTTGATTGTCTTTATCAATGGATATCTTAATTTGAACAGGACCTAACTTTTCTGGGTTCAGCGTTATCTTGGCTTCTTGTATTTTTTGGTTAGCCATATAAATTACTCTTTGCCCTAATGCTTTTCCCCACTGTGGAGACTGTACAGGCTGCGAAATACTTTGCAATCCAATCGGCAACAAAGAACGTTTATCCATACCGATGCCTAAATTAGCCAACAACTTGTCAGATCTTTCAGTGTCGTTAGCTGTAGCC
>CAZZKU010000080.1:0-5449 GCA_964654635.1 uncultured Piscirickettsiaceae bacterium
TTTTTTATATTGAGACTGTAGTGACTTTACTCGTTTATTAACTTCATAAATTCTACGTTGCGCATTAGACATTTGAGCACTCACCTTGTCTAACTTTAAACCTAATTTAGGATCTACAGCAGTGACTAAAGGATTAGACGATGCCACTGCTTTTTTTGTATCTGCACTAGCAGGCTTTGGTGAAAGAGATACCAGTGGTTTTGACTGAAGAGAGTCGCCACTCATTTCAACCAAGTCCGCATTTATTTGCTCAATTTGAAAGCTTAAAGCATCTAATTTTTTTTCTAACAATTTCATCGTTTCTGCTGAAGAATTGGTTTTAAGTAAAGATTCTCTTACACCTGATTCAATATTTTCAAATTTTTCTATAGTCTCATCATCTAAACCACCACCAGAAGATAAAGCCGCCCAAACACCGATACCTATCCCCACTACCACAAGGGAAATGATAATTGAGCTAAAGATAATAATCAGTTTTTTAATTCCGTCCATTTCTGCCACCGTTAATTCAGTTTCTGGTTGTGTTTGTAATTTATCTTGTTGTTTATTCTGAGCATCCGCTCTATTTTTTAAAACTTTTTCGGCAACATCTTCTGTAATAACCGGTGAGTCTGGCGATTCTTTTTCAGCTAAGCCCTCTTTATCAGCGGTAACTGGAGGCTCTTCTGCCTCTAATTCATCCAGTAACTCTAATTCATCTAACTCATCTAATTCATCTAAATCTACTTCTGGAACACTTTCAGCATTATCTGGCAATATTTCATCGGCAACAGACGATACCTGTTCATCTACCAAATTGTCTAATTCAGCTTCATCCAGTAAGGCATCAATACTGTCAAGATCATTAGGATCAATGGTATTTGGCACTTTTAAATCCTCTTGATAGTTTACTGTACGTGGATAGATCCCTTACTAATCCAAACTAAACTAGCGGGAACAACAACCTCTTGTTCCCTATCAAAACTGACTTTACCTAGTTCAGACTGGATAATAAAGGTATTTTCTGTAGCAACCTTTTCAATTATTTCTGCCGCCAACTTCCCTAAAGCATGAAAAGTGCCAATTTTTAGTTGGTGGACATCTTCGGCACTAAAGTCGTTAGGTTTTTCTTGAATGTGTAGCCGAACAGAGTTTTTAAAATAAGTCGGAAATATAGCTAGAGTATCGCTCCAATAAGGCAATGAACCTATAAAACTTCTGGATTCAGGCAGACGGCTCGGCAACCAAACATGTTCTATATAGTTTAATTTGAAAAACTGCAACATAGGAGTAACTTGCAAAGCTTGGCTATTATTTAGAAAAGAAATAACCACCTCAATATCTTGGCGTACTCGTTCGGTATAAAAAAGATCTGTGCCAACAGTTTTTTGTAACCAGTTTTTTCTAATTAATGATTTTTTTTCATTCAATACCGTTCGCATAGCTTGATCAATAGAATCTTTCACTTCATAGTAGACGGTATTAAAGGGCAAGCTTAGTTCTGCTGTGAGGTAATTATTTTCTGTCGCCAACTCTACTTGATAAGCTTGCCATTTTTGGCTAAAACGTTCGGTTAACTTTCTAGAAAAACTCGACTTGTTTGAAAGAACGGTAATGTTTTTTACGTTATTTTCTACTAGGTGACTAATCAACAAATCAACATGCGATAATCTAGACAAACTTAAACTATGTGTATAGGTGTGACCATTTTCAACATCATTAAAATAGAGCGTAGGCACGCCTACATCAAGCTGATTAAACTGATTAACATTTTTTTTTTGCAAAGGACCTATTACAACACTTGGGTTATAGAGTTTAACCAACTCCCACAAGTCAAACATAGAACTGTACGATTCGGTGTCAAAATAACTTATATTTTCTTCAGAAAATATAGTTGATAAACCTTCAACAATGGCTTCACTTACCTCTGCATAAGCTCCTGTTTGTGGTAACAAAACTACTATTTTTTTAAGCGTTGGGTTAAATTGTTTAGTAGCTGAATTTATAATCGGTGAAGACAATATAGTAGATATATAGCTTTGCTTAAGAACAGATAAACGCTGTAACATCTGTTCTGTTAATTGGGAGTTTGATGATAAAGATGCTAATGCCAACAAATAATTTTTAACTTGAGACATTTCATTGTTTTGCATAGCCAATTCGGCCTTTAATAGCAAAATCTCGCTATCTAAAAGATTCAATTGTTTATCTAGGTTCGTTATGCTTAATTTCGGACTAGTAGCGGATGTTTCAGCATAAGATAAACTAATAGAAAAAGTGCATAACAACAAACTGGCAATTATTGCCAAGCTTTTAATTGATTGACTTGGCAACAATTTCATATACATCTTTAGATAAATCCTTTGTTGCTAGTATTCGTTTTAACTGGGTTTTTATTAACCCCTGTCGTTTTGGGTCTAGGTCTCGCCACGCTGAAAAAGCACCAACTAACCTAGCCGCAACTTGAGGGTTAATTTTATTCAACTTAAGCACTTCAGATGCCAAGAACTCATAGCCAGCTCCATCTTCTTGATGAAATGCTTTTAGGTTTAACCTAGCCATTACCCCCAAAACACTTCTTACTCTATTTGGATTAGTGTAACTAAAATCGGCATGTTTAACTAGCTCCATAACCTTTTTTAAAGGCATGGAAGATGCTTGAAAAGCAAACCACTTATCTATCACCAATAAATCATCTGACCATTTTTGATAAAATTCATGCAAGCATGTTTGAGCAACAGTTGAACTAAAAGGTTTTAAAGCAACCAAGGCTGCAGAAACATCACTCATGTGCAACTGCTTACTAAACTGTTGTTGAGCATAATCTTGATTTAATAATGAAATATAAGCTAGGCAACGGTTTTTAAGTGAACGATTGGCAATGGCTTTTTTCTCATAGATATAAGGTTCTGAATTATCCAAACTCTCATATACACTAATTAATTCAGCATTAAACTGGTTGGCAAAAGATTGCTTCATAAATTCTTGTACCGCTATGACTAAATCAATATCTATTTTTAGACCTTGAGCAACTAAGGTTTCAATAAAATACTGTTCATCAGGTAATGACAACGCCAGCGCTTTTAAGGCATTATCAAGGCTATCATCAGAAAACACACTAGCAATAACTTCAATATAGCTGTCTGAAAATTGCATTTCTTGCTTTTTCAATAAAGCTCTATAGTTGGATAACATGTTGTTTAAAGCTAATTTTTGTCCAGATTCCCAGCGTACAAAGCTATCGCTATCTTTAGTTGCTAGAATTTTCAAGTCCGACTCTGTTGAATCATAATCGACAATAACAGGAGCTGAAAAGCCACGGAATAAAGATAAAACTACTGGATTTTCTACTTGATTAAAAACTAGCGTTTCATTTAATTCTTTCATTTCAAACAGCCAACTAGCACCTTGTTTTCTACATTGAGCATGTTCGGTTGTAGCCAATACTTCATTACCATTAGCTGAAAGCAAAGCTAACTTTACTGGAATTAATAAAGCTAAATGCTTTTGCTCTGCCAATAAGCTTTGTGAAAAAGTTAAGGTGAGACGTTTTTTATCTGCTTCATATTTTTGTTGAACGCTAACTCTCGGAGTGCCTGCTTGTACATACCAATTATGCATTTGAGATAGGTCTTTATGGTTAGCATCCGCCATAGCATTTCTAAAGTCTTCTACTGAAACAGCCTGCCCATCAAAACGCTGAAAATAGAGCTTCATTCCTTTTTGAAACCCCTCCTCTCCTAACAAAGTATGATACAGGCGAACAACCTCTGCCCCTTTTTCATACACGGTCATGGTATAGAAATTATTCACCTCAATATAGGATTGTGGTTGAATTGGGTGCGACATCGGCCCAGCATCTTCTGGAAACTGATTGTTGCGTAAACGCTTAACATCTTCAATTCTTTTTACAGCTGGTGATAACATGTCGGCAGTAAATTCTTGGTCTCTAAAAACGGTTAATCCCTCTTTTAAGGTGAGCTGAAACCAGTTTTTACAAGTAACCCTATTACCCGTCCAGTTATGGAAATATTCATGCCCAATAACTGCTTCAATGCCTTCAAAATCTGCATCGGTTGCACTATCAGCTCTTGCTAATACAAACTTAGAGTTAAATACATTTAAACCTTTGTTTTCCATCGCCCCCATATTAAAGTCATCTACCGCAACAATCATATAAATATCTAGGTCATAAATCAGCCCAAAACGCTCTTCATCCCATTGCATGGATTTTTTTAAAGAACGCATTGCATGCTCACACTTATCTATATTGTTTTTTTGCACATAAATTTTTAAAGCAATTTCCCTGTTATCGGCACTAAGAAAGGTATCTTCTATCACCTCTAAATTACCCGCAACTAAAGCGAATAAATAACAAGGTTTTTTAAAGGGGTCTTGCCAAATGGCATAATGCTTGCCATCATCTAAATTGCCCGATTCGACCAAGTTACCATTAGATAACAAGACCTTATTATCCTGTTTATAACCAATTACTTTGGTCGTAAACAAACTGAGTACATCAGGACGATCTAGGTAGTAGGTAATGGCTCTAAAACCTTCTGCTTCACACTGAGTACAATAATTACCACTAGAAAGATACAATCCTTCTAAACGAGTATTGTCTTGTGGATTTATTTCAGTATTAATTTCTAAAGTAAAATTGTCTTTTTCGCAAGGAATTATCAACTGGTTAGTGGACAATAAATAGTCGGTAGTTCCCAGCTGTTTGCCATCAATGAAAACCGACAATAAAGTTAAATTCTCACCATCTAGCTCCAAGATTGCTGAATTGTTCAAACGCTCAATTTGCATTACGTTTTTTACCTTAGTTTTAGAAGGTTCTAAATCAAAAGTTAAATAGGTAGTATGGATTACAAATTGAGGTGCAATATAATCTGCTAGTTTTGTTTCAGTAACAGTTGTTTGAGCCATGTTTAATTTTCCTACCAGATGGTTTTTATAAATAAAAAAAAACCCTTCTTTCAAGTTTCCTTGAATAGAAGGGCTTTGGGGAGTTTAAGACTTACTTAGTAAGAAAATTCTACTCGTCTATTTTTTGACCATGCAGATTCTGTATGAGCAGGATCAACAGGATGCTCTTCACCAAAACTAATTACGCTAATACGACTTGGGCTAACACCCTCAGCAACCAATGCATCTTTAACAGCATATCCACGGCGTTCGCCTAAAGCTAAATTATATTCTTGTGTACCACGCTCGTCAGCATGTCCTTTAAGCGTAACTGAAGCTTCAGTATTTAATGACATATAATCAGCATTTAACCTAACTAAGTCACGAAATATTGTTTGCACTTCAGAACGATCAAATTCAAAGAGAACCACTTTACCTTGAATAGCCGCTAAAATTTCATCGGCTGTTTGACCAGCGGCATTAGTGGGTATGTTTTTAGCATTGGCTTCGGCAGCAGCTTTTGCTTCGGCAGCAGCTTTTGCTTCGGCAGCAGCTTTTG
>CAZZKU010000081.1:0-5385 GCA_964654635.1 uncultured Piscirickettsiaceae bacterium
AAAACTCTTAAATTAAAACAGACCACCCCTGGTGATTTTAGGGTTTTTAGGTGTTATTTAATAACAATAACTTCTCTTTCTAGGTGTATGCCAAACATATGATCTACATCTTCTTGTATTTGAGTAGATAATTTAACAATATCTTCACCTTTTGCATCGCCATAATTTACTAACACTAAAGCGTGTTTAGCGGAAACCCCCACTGTTTTAGAAAATTTTTTTCCCTTCCAGCCCGCTTGCTCAATTAACCATGCGGCAGGTATTTTGTAATCCCCATCAATCGTTTTATGGTAGGGCATGTCTTCAAATTTAGCCGTTAATTCTTCAAAGTAATCTCGGCTAATAATTGGGTTTTTAAAAAAACTACCTGCATTACCATGAACTTTATAGTCGGGCAATTTTTGTTTTCTAATTTTAACAATTTGGTCAAATACTATTTCAGGGGTAAGCTCACTTTTATCGTAGTGTTTTAGCGCTTCTTTTAATGGGTCATAATACAAATTAGCTTGCCCAAATTTAAGCTTGGTTAATCTAAAGGTTACCCGATGAACCAGTTGTTTGTTTTCATATTGAGTTTTAAAAATACTATTACGATAAGAAAATTGGCAGTCTGAATGTCTGAACTCGGATCTTTCACCAGTAAATAAATTTAAGGTTTGCACTCTAGTAATAACATCTTGAGCCTCTGAACCATAAGCCCCTATATTTTGCACAGGAGCAGCACCCACTGTACCAGGTATTAAGGCTAAATTCTCAAGCCCCCAAAGGTTGTTTTTAACGCTATACTTTACCAGTTCATGCCATTCTAGTCCTGCTCCTACCGAAATCCACACATTTTTTTCGTCTTCCTTAACAATGTTTATTTTATTGTAGCGACAGGTAACAACTACTTTTTCTAAATCACTATTAAATACAATATTGCTGGCAGAACCAATAATTATCCAAGGCAATGCCGCCAGTTTTAAGTCAGAGCGTAAAACGATGATGTCAGATTGTTTTTCAATTTCAACTAAATATTGCGCTTTTACGTCAATTTTAAAAGTATTGCGTTTTTTTAATGAATAATTAGCTTGGATTCTCATATCTTGGTATTATGGTTTTCAAATTTAATAAATTTCATTATAAAGGAAAAAGCATGGCTCATTCTGCACTTTCGTCTCCAACTTGGTCAACTCAAACCGCATTTGTTTTAGCTGCGGTGGGTTCTGCGGTTGGTTTGGGTAATTTATGGAAGTTCCCTTATATCACGGGTGAGCATGGGGGCGGGGCATTTGTACTGGTTTACCTTGCTTGTATTCTTTTAATTGGTTTGCCAGTGTTAATGGCAGAAATAGCAATGGGTAGAAAAGGGCGTGGCAGTCCACCTGAAACGATGGCTAAATTAGCAAAAGAAAATCGCTCCTCTAAGCTATGGTGGTTATTAGGCGTTAATGGCATGTTAGCAGGTGTGTTGATTTTGTCTTTTTACACCGTTATAGCGGGCTGGGGAATCGCTTATTTTGTAGACAGTTTAACTGGGCAGTTTGTTGGGATAGGAGCGACAGAAGCGGGTAATCATTTTAAAGCCTTGATTGCCGATCCTTACCAACTGCTACTTTGGCACACTTTGGTGATGCTGTTTACCATTGTGGTGGTATCAAGAGGGGTTAAAAGTGGTATTGAAAAAGCAATTAGCTTAATGATGCCCGCTTTATTTGTTTTATTAATTATATTGTTTGGTTATGCACTTTCAACCAGTGGTTTTACACAAAGTGTTAATTTTTTATTTAAAGCAGATTTTTCAAAATTAACAGGAGAGTCGGTACTGGTTGCAATGGGACATGCTTTTTTTACACTAAGCATTGGTATGGGAACCATGATGGTTTATGGTGCTTATTTGTCTAAGAAGCACTCTGTTATTAAAGCCGGTATTTGGATTTCTTTTGCCGATACGGCAGTCGCATTAATTGCGGGTGTGATTATTTTTTCTATTGTATTTAGTAATAATTTAACACCAGGTTCAGGACCAGGGTTGTTGTTTGAAACCTTACCAGTTGCGTTTGGCGACATGTTTGGTGGCTGGTTTTTTGGAACCCTGTTTTTTGGTTTAGTTGTCTTAGCCGCATTGTCTTCCGCCATTTCCTTAATTGAACCAACTATTCGTTGGTGTGAAAGTCGCTGGAAAATGGCTAGAAAAAAAGCCGCTTGGTTGGTGGGAAGTCTAACTTGGTTACTAGGTATTGCAACTATTTTGTCATTTAACCTTTGGTCAGATGTTTCTATAATTGGTGATAAAAACTTTTTTGAAAGTCTCGACTTCTTAACCGCCAATATTATGTTGCCTTTAGGTGGCTTACTAATGGCAGTATTCTTTGGTTGGGTTATGACTAAAGAAAGTATTAAACAAGAATTGAATTTAACCGATAGTTGGATGCCAGTATTTTTATTGGTGTTGAAGTTTGTTACCCCAATTGCGGTGGCAATTGTGTTTGTGGCTAATTTTTTATAACTTGCTAGTAAACCTCGTCAACAGGTAGCATGGCTTCTAAATAAAGCCCTGCGCCTATGCTCATCAGCATAATAAGAATAAAAATTATTAATAAAGAGCGGGCAAGTTTATTTTTAATGAACTTTTTCTTCCATTCTTCATCTCTTACATGCGGCCAGATTAACAAAATAAAAATGATTAATCCACCAACTTGTAACGCAATTGAACCTATCGTAATTAAATCCATAGCATAGATAGAGCCGTCTTATTTTCCGAGTAAATTAACTAATATTTGATAGTAAATTTTAGTCAATTTATTTAAGTCATCAGTACTAACACACTCATCAATTTGGTGAATAGTGGCATTTAAAGGGCCGAGTTCTATTACCTGTGCGCCAGTGGTTGCAATAAAGCGACCATCAGATGTGCCACCACCTGTTGAGAGTTCTGGTTCATAACCTAGTTCAGATTTTACGGCTGACTTTACCGCTTTAATTAACTCACCATTGGCAGGGGTTATAAAAGGTGCGCCAGAATATTGCCAATCTATTTTGTAGTCTAGATTGTGCTTGTCTAGTATCGATAAAACACCTTCGGTTAAAGTCTCACGGCTGTTTTCGGTTGAAAATCTAAAATTAAATAACACCGTTGTTTCAGCAGGGGTAACATTGGTTGCGCCCGTGCCAGAATTAATATTAGATATTTGAAAAGAAGTAGGAGGGAAGTATTCATTTCCTTCATCCCATGTTGTGGCAATTAATTCATTTAAAGCAGGCATCGCTAAATGAATAGGGTTCTTAGCCAATTGTGGGTAGGCAATATGCCCTTGCTTGCCAATAATAGTTAAGGTAGCAGAGAGTGAACCTCTACGCCCATTCTTAATAGAATCGGCTAGTTTGCTACTGCTAGAAGGCTCACCAACCAGGCAGTAATCAAATTTTTCATTACGCTCTTCTAGGGCTTTGATAACCTTAACCGTACCATCAATGGCAGGACCTTCTTCATCACTGGTTATTAAAAACCCAATAGAGCCTTTGGCGTTTGGGTGGCTAGCATTAAATTGTTTGCAAGCAACCATAAAACAGGCGATAGCACTTTTCATATCAGCCGTGCCACGCCCAAACATCATGCCTTGTTCATCTATATGAGCAGAAAAAGGCGGATAGGTCCATTGCTTAACATCACCTGTTGGCACAACATCGGTATGTCCTGCAAAGACAATAAAGGGTTTTTCAGTCCCTTTACGCGCCCATAAATTATCAACTTCACCAAAAGGCATGCTTTCAATGTTAAAACCAAGCGGTTTTAGATAGTCGGCGATAATGAGCTGGCAACCTTTATCATCAGGGGTAATTGAATCTATTTGCAGTAATTTTTGGGCAAGTTGAATGGTTTCAGACACGAGAGGACACTTCATCATATTTTGCCTGGTTAAAGCCAAAAAATATTTCATCATCAGTTAGCAAAACAGGGCGTTTAATTAAGGTAGGATTTTCAACAATAAATTGTAAATCAGGAGAAGAAAGTAGGGCTTCTTGTTGTTGCGGAGAAAGTTTTTTCCAAGCTTGTGAGCGTTGGCTGATAATCTCGTTAATTGAAACTTTACTTAGCCAATCTTCAATGTGACTGGTTAAAAAGTTACCTTTACGAAAATCAATATACTCAAACTCGACCGAAGCCGAGCTAAGTATTTTTCTTGCTTTCACCACTCTATCGCAATTGCTTATGCCAAAGAGTTTAATCATAGTTAGATATCTCTTAATAAAGCGTTAATACCGACTTTACTTAATGTCTTAGCATCTACTTTTTTAACGATAACCGCACAATACAGGCTGTAAGTTCCGCACTTAGATGGCAAGTTTCCAGATACAACAACTGACCCTGCTGGTACACGTCCGTAATGAACTTCACCAGTTTCACGATCAAAAATACGAGTAGATTGACCAATGTAAACGCCCATTGAAATAACCGAACCTTCTTCAACAATAACACCTTCAACCACTTCAGAACGCGCACCAATAAAGCAGTTGTCTTCAATGATGGTAGGAGAGGCTTGTAAAGGTTCAAGTACACCACCAATACCAACGCCACCAGATAGGTGGACGTTTTTACCAATTTGGGCACAAGAACCGACCGTTGCCCAAGTATCTACCATTGAACCTTCATCAACATAAGCGCCGATGTTTACATAAGAGGGCATTAATACCGTGCTAGAACCAATAAAAGAACCGCGACGTGCCATAGCAGGTGGGGCAACACGAATACCCGCTTTTTCAAAATCAGCTTGCGACCAGTTTACAAACTTAGAAGGAACTTTATCAAAATAACGGGTTTCACAAGATTCCATCACGTAGTTTTCTTCTGTTCTAAAAGAAAGCAACACCGCTTTTTTAAGCCATTCGTTGACTTTCCAATCACCAATAGCACGTTGTTCTGCAACACGCATCTTGCCAGAATCTAACAGCATGATTGATTCTGCAATCGCCTCTTTTACTTCTGGAGTTACGTTTTTAGGGGTGATTTCTGCTCGTTTTTCAAAAGCGGCTTCAATAACTTTTTGTAGATCTGCTGACATGGTATTTCCTATTAAGTAGAATAGTTTAAAAAGTAATTACAAAATTATAACAGTTTTAGGCGTTTTATATGTATTTTTGAGAGGAAGTTATGGCAAAAGTTTTAGGAATTGATCATGTTAGTATTTTGGTGAAAGACGCAGATAAGTCATTATTTTTTTACCAAGATTTATTGAATTTGCCACTATTAGATCGACCCGACCTCGGTTTTGCTGGGTATTGGTTAGATTTAAATTTTGGACATAGTCTGCATATAATGGAGTTAGCTAACCCTTGTTCAGGCATCGAACGCTCAGAACATGGAGGAAGAGATGCACATTTGGCACTTAGGGTAGATTCAATTAA
>CAZZKU010000082.1:0-5371 GCA_964654635.1 uncultured Piscirickettsiaceae bacterium
GGTATCTAATAACACCCTATAATGTATGGATTTGAGTAAGAATAACTAGCGATTTTTTTGCCATTTTGACCAACTAAAAAACCCTATCAACAAAACCAACAGCAACCAAATAGGCTTGTTTTGCCATTTTACAAAGGGGGTTTGTCCTTGATAGGGTTGAACTTCTGCCCTAAGTGCACCCACTTCATAAGCGGGTATTTCTGCAACTATACTGCCATCAATCCCTGCGTGAATAGTTAGCCCTGTATTGGTACTTCTAACTATTTCACGTCCTAACTCTAAGGCTCGCATTTGTACATCTTGACGTTGTTGATATGGCTGTAAGGTATCCGCAAACCAGGCATCATTACTTACCGTAATTAAAAACTGGCTGTCATGTAAATTTCTAGCCAACTCTGCCCCAAATGCCATTTCATAACAAATAGATAAGCCTACTTTTTTACCTGCTAGCTCCATAGGCTGTGGGTTTTCTGTTCCTGCACTAAATTCAGAAAAAGGAATGTCGAACAAATTGCTTAATACCTTGAACATTCCTGAAAAAGGAAAAAATTCGCTAAAAGGCACTAGGTGATGTTTTTCATACACCATGCTTGGATCTCGTGCATTAACCAATGCGTTGAAATATTCACCAGTCTCTTTATTACGAGTAATCGTCCCCAATAAAATATCTTTTTGTAGCAACTTGGCATCTTCTAGAAATGAATATAAAACACCTTTTTGTGCTACATCAAAATAAGCAGGAATCGCGGTCTCTGGCCAAACAATAACATCGGCACTCATGTTTTCTTTAGTTAAGCCTATATAGGTTTTTAAAGTGGGTAAAAAGTAATCTGGTTGCCATTTTTTTTCTTGGCTAACATTGCCCTGCAATAAAGCAACATCAACCGTAGAACCTTCTTTTTCAACCCAGGGTTCATCTTTAAAACCTAGACCAGCAAACCAAATGGTAAACATTAATAAACTAGGAAACAACCAGTTTCGTGCAAGAAACATCCATACCAGTAAGCCCGCGGTTAAACTAACCGCAAAACTAACCCCTATCACACCAAAAACTGGAGCGTAGCCATCTAACCAAGTAAATAAATGGGTATTGCCAGTCATTAAAAAAGGAAAACCACCAAGTAAACTGGCGCGAATTAGTTCAAAAAAAGTCCACACCGTGGGCATGATTAAGGCAACGCTTAAGCCGATTTTTTCTGGCTGATATAATAAGGATACAACCCAACCTGCAAAGGCAAAATACAAGGATAAGAAAAGTATAAATATAAAGGTGGCCAACAAAGACAATGCCATAGACATGCCTGAATAGATATACATGCTTGACATCAACCAACTAACACCAACCCCAAAAAAACCTAAACCAAACCACAAGCCTATTTGAATAAAATAGCGTGCCGAAGTTGCTTTAGTCCACAACCAAAACAAACCCGATAAACTAATTAACATAACCGCAGAAACACCAAAAGGTGCATAAGCTAATATAGCAAAAGCACCTAATAACAAAGCAAAAAACGCATTTTTATTGGGGATGAAAACCTGAAAGGGTCGCAAAACCTCATTCACTAGAAACGGGCTCTTTTGTTATTTCTTGCACAATAAAACTATCTACTCGCCTTGACTCGGCTTTATTGACTTTAAAGCTGAAGCGGTCAAATTTAAACTCTTCATTTTCTTGTGGAATACGCCCTAATTCCTGTAACAACATGCCACCAATGGTTTCTAACTCACTCTCAAGGGAAGCACCAAAGAAACGATTAAAGTCATCTACCGAAACAATCGCCTCTACCAAGTAGCCACCTGATATATGCTTTTGAATATTTTCTACTTGGGTAGAATGCTCATCTTCTATATCGCCCACTATTTGTTCTAACACATCTTCTATGGTAACCAAACCCGCTAATTCACCATATTCATCTACCACCAAGGCCATGTGGTTTCGGCTCTTTTTAAAGTCTTGTAATAAAACATTTAAGCGCTTACTTTCAGAAACCATTTCAGGGGGTCTATATAATGCTTTCAAATCAGCATGGTTATTTAACTTATTTTTAACCACCGCTTTTAACACATCTTTTGCCAATAAAATTCCGACTACTTCATCTGTATCGGCTGACAAAACAGGATAGCGAGAATGAGATGAATCGAGCATATCGTTTAATATTTTTTCTATGGGGTCTTCTTCGTCAACATACCTAACCTGAATTTTCGGAATCATTACATCACGAACCCTGTTTTCAGCAACATTCAACACGCCCTTCATCATGGTAACAGCATCTTGCTCAATTAAATCTTGGGCTTGGGCATCTTCTAATAAAACTTTTAATTCTTGGTGGTTATAAGCCTCTTTTAAAAAAACTTTAACCATTCTTTCAAACCAATTCAAACGCTTAACGTGACTCATTCAGTATTTCCTATATAGGGATTGGGGTATAGTAAAGTTGCTAATATTTTAATTTCTAAGGCTTCCATTTCTTCCGCTTCATTATTATCTAGGTGGTCAAAACCATATAAATGCAAACAGCCATGAATTAACATGTGTACCCAATGGTTTTCCAAGGGTTTATTCTGTTCTAAAGCTTCTTGTTTTACGACAGAAGCACAAATAATTATATCGCCTAAATAATCTGCAATTTCATCATTTTCAACCACCCCTGGCATTTTTTCATACGGGAAGCTTAACACATTGGTTGCTGAATCTTTATGGCGATAGTCTTTATTTAACTGTTTTATTTCAACTTCTTCAACTATTCTAACTGTCAGTAGAACTGGTTTTTTTTCACCCAGTATATTAACTGTCTTATTTAACCACTCCAAACATTGTTGTTCGCTAGGAATTAATAAATCGGGAGAATTTAAAGCGATTTGATAATCTATTGCTAACTTCATTTAGCATGTTTCTTTTCATGTCGGTCATAAGCCAATACGACTTTTTGTACTAACTTATGTCGAACCACGTCTTGGGATTGAAAAAAAGTAAAACCAATTTCTGGCACTCCTTCTAATACCTCAATCACATCTCGCAAGCCAGACTTTTGGTGTTTAGGCAAATCGCACTGGGTGATATCACCGGTAATAATCGCTTTGGCACCAAAACCAATACGGGTTAAAAGCATTTTCATTTGTTCTACAGTGGTGTTTTGTGCTTCGTCTAAAATAATAAACGATTCATTTAAAGTTCTGCCACGCATAAAAGCCAACGGAGCTATTTCAATAATATGCCGTTCAATCATTTTTTCTACCTGTTCAAAACCTAACATTTCAAACAAAGCATCAAATAACGGGCGTAAATAAGGATCAACTTTTTGACTTAAATCGCCAGGTAAAAAACCTAACTTTTCACCCGCTTCAACCGCAGGACGGGTTAAAATAATTCGCCTTACCTGTTCATTTTCCAAAGCTTCAACCGCCGCAGCTACCGCTAAATACGTTTTACCCGTTCCTGCTGGACCTATTCCAAAACTAATATCATTTTCTCGTATTTGAGTAACATAACCAGCTTGATTGGGATTACGAGTTTTTAATGCTTTTTTGCGTAACTTCAACACAACCTGGTGGTTGTCTAAACTCTGTACCTCATCAAAACCAAAGGCTTCTAAATCCATGTGTACCGTGTCTGGAGCAAGGGTTTCATATTGTGCGGTTCGGTATAAATCGCGTATAAATTGCTCGGCAGGCACTAACCTGTCTGCCAATCCCGTTACGCTAAAGACAAAACCAAGGTGATTAATTTCCACCCCCATTTTTAGTTCTATTTGGGCTATATGTTCAGACTGCCAACCACAAAAGTTTAGCAAAGCATCATTATTTTCAGGAGAAAGGTTAAATTTTATAGTTTGAAGTGTTGTCAAAGGCGAGTTCTTAGTTAAGTGTTGATAAAATTTAAAGCTTTAATACAAAGATTTATACTGTTTGCTGGCAAACATTTCCGCTTCTGGCGTTGCGACTATCGTGCCTTTTAATGAATTGGTAAAAGCTTGAGTAATTTTCACATCTACAAATTGCCCTATCAAATCTGGCGAACCGACAAAATTCACAATGCGGTTATTTTCGGTACGCCCTGCTATCTCTTCGGTCGAGTTACGCGATAAATCTTCTACCAACACCCTCTGAACCGAATTCAACATACTGGCACTGATAGCAGCGGTTTGCTCATTCAACATAGTTTGCAAAGCTTGCAAACGTCTTTTTTTGGTGTGTATATCAATATCATCAATTAAACCTGCCGCTGGTGTACCAGGTCTTGGGCTGTATAAAAAACTAAACGAGCGGTCAAAATTCAAGTCTCGCACGAGCTTTAAAGTTTCTTTAAAATGGTCGCAGGTTTCACCTGGGAATGCGACGATAAAATCGCCCGTTAAACTAATATCAGGTCGAATTTTACGTATTTTACGAATGGTCGATTTATATTCCAACACCATGTGATTACGCTTCATCATCGCTAAAATATAGTCTGACCCTGTTTGAATAGGCAGGTGTAAATGCGATACCAACTCAGGCACTTCGGCATAGCAATCAATTAAACTTTGGGTCATTTCATTTGGGTGCGAGGTGGTGTAACGAATCCTATCAATGCCCTCTACGGCACTAACCGCATGAATTAAAATAGCCAGGTCGGCAAACTCTCCATCTTCCATTAAACCTTGGTAAGCATTAACATTTTGCCCCAACAAATTAATCTCACGCACACCTTGTTGAGCCAATATTTCTATTTCAACCATAACATCGTTAAATGGACGGCTAAATTCTTCACCCCTAGTGTAAGGAACGACACAAAAAGTACAATATTTAGAACAACCTTCCATTACCGATACAAAAGCGGATACGCCATTAGATTTCGGAGCGGCTAAATTATCAAATTTTTCAATCTCTGGGAATGAAATATCAATAATAGCTCGTTTTTTTATTTTTTTATTTTGCCTCTTTTGTTCTCTTAAATCTAATGATTCATTTATCATCGCCGGCAAGCGGTGTAAAGTTTGGGGGCCAAATATTACATCCACAATCGGTGCTCGTTTACGAATAACCTCTCCTTCTTGTGAGGCAACACACCCGCCTACCGCAATAATACGGTTCGGTTTTTCTGCCTTCCACTTTTTCCAACGCCCCAGCTCATCAAACACTTTTTCTTGTGCTTTTTCACGAATAGAACAGGTGTTTAAAATAAGCACATCAGCTTGATCTTTTTCATCAACCGTTTCTAAACCATAGGTTTTTTCTAACAGCGAAACCATACGTTCAGAATCGTATTCATTCATCTGACAACCGTAAGTTTTAATTAACAAACCTCCATCAAACGGAGAATCATTATGTGCAGGCACTAACTTTAAATGCATAACCAACCTTTTATTTTTTTCAAGCAGTTATTTTAACATAA
>CAZZKU010000083.1:0-5343 GCA_964654635.1 uncultured Piscirickettsiaceae bacterium
TTCTATTAAAGGAGTTTCTTGGTTGTTTTCTGTATTCATATTTATTGTTCTCTATTCGATTGCGACGGGTTGCTCGCCAATTGTTTTAAGTGGTCAATCCTAATTTTAGCTGGAGGGTGACTGTCATGATAAGCAGAAAAAGTAGGGTCAGGAGTAAGGCTACTGGCATTATCCCGATACATTTTAAGCAGTGCGGAAATTAAATGTTCTGAACCCACCATTTCTGAGGCAAAGGCATCCGCTTCAAATTCGTGTTTACGGCTTCTCATTGCACTAATCGGACCTAAAAAGAAAAAGAAAGTGGGAACAACCGTTAAAAACAATAACAGTGCCGCTGCAGGAGTTTGGCTAGTCATGCCTAGTTGAGTATAAAATTCGGGTAGCTGTGCTAGCCAACCTAAAAAAGCCAGTGCTAAAAAGGTTAGTCCGAACGATTCCAGCATTTTTTGTTTAATATGTCCATGTTTAAAGTGACCTAGTTCATGAGCTAAAACCGCCTCTACTTCTTCTGGGGTAAGGGTTTCGATTAAGGTGTCATAAAAAACAATCCGTTTATTTTTGCCAAAGCCAGTAAAGTAGGCGTTACCATGCCCTGATCTTGAGGAACCATCCATCACAAAGATACCGTTTGATTCAAAGCCGGCTTTATTTAATAAGGCTGTAATTCTATCTTTCATTTCACCTTCTTCTAAAGGGGTGAATTTGTTGAAGATAGGCGCAATCCATTTAGGATATGCCCAAAGTGAAAATAGATTAAAGGCGACCCATATTAACCAAGTATATAACCACCAGGCTTGGTCAAAAAATTGGTTCATCACGCTTAAAACTGCCCATAATATTGGTACACCAATTACAAGCATTAAACCCCATTGTTTTAATAAGTCGAGAACCATTTTTTTAGGGGTCATTTTATTGAAACCAAATTCTTCTTCAATTTTAAAGGTTGAAATAATTGAAAAGGGTAGACTTAGTAAAGATAAAAACCAGAAAGTGGACAGTAAGAAAGCAACATCACGCCAAACAGGGTCTATGCCCGTTGCAAGCCAGTAATTATAAATCTCTTGAAAACCACCACCAAAAGTCATAAAAATGATAACCGCTATATCAAAAAACATAACTAAGCGACCGAGTTGTAGTTTAGCTTCTGAATAAGAAGCAGCCTTCTGGTGGTCTTCTAGGCTTACGATGTCCGAAAACTCTTCAGGAACCTTGTCACGATGAAAGTTAATATGTAGTTGGTTTTTGATATTCAACCAAAGCTCTATTATTAAATTAAGGGAAAGGGAAAATATAAAAATACCGGATATCCAAGACATTAAGTTTGCTACTCTAAAATTAAAAAATATAATAGGCTATTCTAAAATAAAAAAGCATCGAGTGCATAGCATTGAAAGCAGAAAGTAATTTAATTTGGATTGACCTTGAGATGACGGGCCTTGATCATAACTATGATCAAGTAATTGAAATAGCAACGGTTGTTACCGATGCCGAACTAAATGTTTTAAAGGAGGGTCCTGTACTTGCCATTAAAACAGAACAGCATTTTTTAGATGGTATGGATGAGTGGTGTACCGCCCACCATGGAAAATCAGGCTTAACTAAGCGAGTGCAAGCAAGTAACGTTTCTATGCAGGAAGCAGAGGCATTAACATTAGATTTTGTAAAGCAATATTTGCCAAAATTTAAATCGCCTATGTGTGGCAACAGTATTTGCCAAGATAGACGTTTTATGATTGAACAGATGCCCATATTAGAGCAGTTTTTTCATTATCGTAACCTGGATGTGTCAACGCTAAAAGAGCTGGCTAAGCGCTGGGCTCCTTCTGTTTATTCAGCACACAAAAAAAAAGGGGCTCACCTTGCTTTGGACGATATTTACGAATCAATTGATGAGTTAAAGTACTATAGAAAATTTTTAATGTCTGAAATTGCACAATAAGTTACTAATTATTAGGGGTTTGGGCTTTAAACAATGAGTGATATTGTTTATAATCCTGCTCTTTATTTACTATTTTTTTGTATAAAACTTAAAAACATAATGGAGAACCATCGCTGTGGAATTAACAGGAGCCCAAATTCTTATACATTACTTAGAAGATGAAGGCGTGGAATATATATGGGGCTACCCTGGCGGTGCGGCATTGCCTATTTATGATGCCTTGGATACAGATGCAAAAAAGATAAAACATATTTTAGTTCGTCATGAACAGGCGGCAGTTCATGCTGCGGATGGTTTTGCGCGCTCTACAGGTAAGCCAGGCGTTTCTCTGGTAACTTCCGGGCCAGGTGCGACTAATACGGTAACGGGTATTGCAACGGCTTTTATGGACTCTATTCCAATGGTTGTTATTACCGGGCAAGTTCCTACTGCAATGATTGGCTTGGATGCCTTTCAAGAAATAGACACAGTAGGTATTACCCGTCCAATTGTTAAACATAATTTTTTGGTTAAAAATGTTGAAGATTTAGCCATGACCTTGAAAAAAGCATTTTACATTGCAACGACAGGTAGACCTGGACCTGTTGTTATTGATATTCCAAAAGATGTGCAAAATGCTAAAACTAATTATGAATATCCACAAAAAGTTGAATTACGATCTTATGTTCCTGTAACTAAAGGACATAGTGGGCAAATAAAAAAAGCCATTGATATGATTTTATTGGCTAAAAAGCCTATTTTATATACTGGTGGCGGTGTTGTTTTAGGTGATGCTTCTAATGAGTTGGTTCAGCTCGCTCATGAGTTGGGTTGTCCAGTCACCAATACGTTAATGGGGTTAGGAGCATTTCCAGCATCAGATAAACAATTTGTTGGAATGCTGGGTATGCATGGAACTTATGAAGCCAATCTAGCTATGCATAATACAGATTTGATTATTGCTGTTGGGGCAAGGTTTGATGACCGAGTGACTGGTAATTTAGAGAAATTTTGCCCGTTTGCAAAGGTTATTCATGTTGATATTGATCCTGCTTCCATTTCAAAAAACGTTACAGTAGATATTCCAATAGTAGGGCCGGTTAAACAAGTTATTCAAGAAATGTTAAATGTATTGTCTAAATTGAATAAAAGACCTGATGAAGAAGATAATAAGCTTTGGTGGAGCCAAATTGAAGAATGGCGAGCTACTAATTGCTTAAATTTTGAGCAGGTAGGCAGTAAAATTAAGCCCCAAGCGGCAATGCGTGCAGTATGGGAAATCACTAAAGGCGATGCTTATGTAACTTCTGATGTAGGTCAGCACCAAATGTTTGCTGCTCAATACTATCGTTTTGATAAACCACGTCGTTGGATTAACTCTGGTGGTTTAGGCACAATGGGCTTTGGTTTACCTGCAGCAATGGGTGTTCAGCAAGCTTTTCCTGATGCAACAGTTGTTTGTGTAACTGGGGAAGGTTCTATTCAAATGAACATTCAAGAAATGTCTACTTGTTTACAATACGGTCTGCCTATTAAGGTGCTTTGTTTAAATAATGGCTTTTTAGGAATGGTTCGTCAGTGGCAAGAGTTTTTCTACGATCGTCGTTATTCTATGTCTTACATGGATTCTTTGCCAGATTTTAGTAAACTTGCTGAAGCTTATGGGCATGTTGGAATATTGATTGATGACCCCATAACAATGCGTGAGCAGTTAGAAGAAGCATTTTCAGATAAGTATAAAGATAAGTTTGTTTTTATTAACGTTATTACCGACCAAAAAGAAAATGTTTACCCTATGATTCCTGCTGGTGCGGGTTTAAATGAAATGATTTTGGTATAGGGGTAAATTATATGAAAGAAAATATGAGACATATTATTTCGATGCTAATGGAGAATGAATCTGGGGCTCTTTCTCGTGTATCAGGGTTGTTTTCTGCTCGTGGTTACAATATTCAGTCCCTAACGGTAGCACCAACAGAAGATAAAACAATTTCTCGCTTAACCTTGGTTACCAATGGTTGTGAACATAAAATTGAGCAGATTGTTAAGCATCTTAATCGTCTAATCGATGTTATAAAGGTGGTGGACATTACCGAAGGTTCTCACATTGAGCGAGAGTTAATGCTAGTTAAAGTAAAAGCAGTTGGTGATATGCGTGGAGAAATTAAGCGTTTAACCGATATTTTTAGGGGCTCTATTGTTGATGTGAATGCTAGTATTTATTCAGTTCAGCTAGTAGGGGAGTCACAAAAATTAGACGCATTCGTGAATTCTATTGAGGAAGGTTCTATTGTAGAAATAGTACGTTCAGGAGCAGTAGGTTTAATGCGTGGCGACAAATCATTACATTTATAAAACCCATTTTTAAAATAATTATTAATTTAAGGAAATACTATGAAAGTTTATTACGATAAAGATTGCGATCTATCAGTTATTAAAAGTAAAAAAGTAGCCATTATTGGCTTTGGTTCTCAAGGGCATGCTCATGCAGCTAACCTAAAGGATTCTGGAGTTGATGTTGTTGTTGGTCTGCGTGCAGGCTCATCATCCATTGCTAAAGCAGAAGGTTATGGTCTTAAAACTGCAGATGTTGCAACAGCGGTGTCAGGTGCTGATGTAGTTATGCTTTTAACACCAGATGAATTCCAGTCAGTGTTATACAAAGAAGAAATTGAACCAAATATCAAAAAAGGGGCGGCTTTAGCCTTTGCTCATGGTTTTGCAGTTATTTACAACCAAGTGGTGCCTCGTAAAGATTTAGACGTTATTATGATCGCACCTAAAGCACCTGGGCATACTGTTCGTTCTGAATTTGTGCGTGGTGGCGGTATTCCAGATTTAATAGCTATTCATCAAGATGCATCAGGTAATGCTAAAGAAATTGCTTTGTCTTATGCTTCTGGTGTAGGTGGTGGTCGTACTGGTATTATTGAAACTACATTCCGTGACGAATGTGAAACCGATTTATTCGGTGAGCAAGCGGTACTTTGTGGTGGAGCTGTTGAGCTAGTTAAAGCAGGATTTGATGTTTTAGTAGAAGCTGGTTATGAACCTGAAATGGCATATTTTGAGTGCTTGCATGAACTTAAGTTAATTGTTGATTTGATGTTTGAAGGTGGTATAGCCGATATGAACTACTCCATCTCAAATAACGCTGAATATGGTGAGTATGTAACAGGGCCTAAAGTGATTAATGAAGAGTCTAAACAGGCTATGCGTAATGCACTTAAAAACATTCAGTCTGGTGAGTACGCTAAGCAGTTTATCCTAGAAGGTCAAGCGGGATACCCTTCCATGACAGCTGCTCGCCGTAATAACTCTGAGCATGGAATTGAAGTGGTTGGTAGAGAGTTACGAGCTATGATGCCTTGGATTTCAGATAATAAAATTGTTGATCAAGATAAAAACTAATATCTTGTTAAGTG
>CAZZKU010000084.1:0-5281 GCA_964654635.1 uncultured Piscirickettsiaceae bacterium
GCTTTTTTCTGTGCCTGACTTTTATTGCCGGCCGCACAAAGTTGCTTAATTTCTGTTTCCATTTTTTGGGCTTCAATCCCTAAGCTCTCTAGCTTTTTTTGGTCAACTTTTGCCATACAAATTTTTATTTTCTGCATTTCTAACATCATTGCCTGCATTTTTTGCATGTCAAAGTTCTGCATATTTACTTCAGACCAGGCTATGGCAGGTATGAGTAATAAAGTTAATCCTAAAATTTTAATCATCTTTTTTCCTTGGTTTAATAATCGGTTTGTTGGGATAGCAATAAAGCCTCCACTAATAATAACTATCCAGCCCTTCACAAATAAGGTGGTTAATAAAAGTATGGGCTTCCTGTACCCTGGCTGTTTCGGTTGAATCTACATTAATGCAATAGGTGGATATTTCATTTAAAACCGTTTGTTGCATCCCTATTAATGAAACGGTCATACAGCCTTTTTGTTGGGCCGTTTTCATTGCCGCAACAACATTGGTGCTAGCTCCAGATGTGCTCATGCCAATAACCATATCGCCTTCTATTGCAAGGGCTTCAATTTGGCGAGAAAATACGCTGTCAAAACTGTAATCATTGGAATGGGCTGTTAATAATGAAGTATCCGTACTTAAAGCTATTGAGGCTAAAGGTTGGCGATTTTTTTTATAACGCACCATTAATTCTGCTGACATATGTTGTGCTTCTGCGGCACTGCCACCATTGCCTAGCCACAAGACTTTGCCACCGTTTTCTAGGCAGTTAATCATTGCATTGGTTATTTCAATAATAATTTGTTCTGCTTTTACTACTGAATTGATTACTTTTTGGTGTTCAGAAACAGCGTAGTCTAAATTTAGCTTCATTTTGCTTCTTCTTGAATTTTTTCAACTAATTTAGTGGTGGAATAACCGTCCCAGAAAGAGAGAACTTTAACTTCACCACCGTTATCCCACACACATTTTGAACCCGCTATTTGTTCGGGCTTATAATCGCCACCTTTGACTAGAACATCTGGTTCTAAATAACAGATTAACTTTTCAGGGGTTTCTTCATTAAAAGGCACGACCCAATCAACACAACTTAGTGCTGAAAGCAGTTCCATTCTGCTTTCTAAGTCAACGATTGGTCGGGAATCACCTTTTAAAATATTTACTGATTCATCAGAATTAACCGCTACAATTAATCTATCGCCCTGTTTGGCGGCTTCGTTTAAGTAGCGTACATGCCCTGAGTGTAAAATATCAAAACAACCATTAGTTATAACAACTTTTTCGCCTTTTTCTTGGGCTAGTTTCACTAAGTCTTTAACTTCATCCACTTTCATAGATGCAAAGCCTTTATCACGCATTGCAGCTTTTAATTGTTGCTCTAACTCGGATTTTGAAACGGTAGAGGTTCCAACTTTTCTGACCACTATACTTGCAGCTTCATTGGCACAATGCATTGAATTTGTTAGATTATTACCACTAGCAAATACGGTTGCAAGTGTTGCCATTACAGTATCACCCGCCCCTGTTACATCAAAAACTTCTTGGGCTTTTGAATTTAACAAGAAAGGTTGTTTGCCTTTTTCAATTAATGCCATGCCGTTTTCGCTGCGGGTTACTAATAAGACTTCAATATCGAGTTGCTCAATTAAGTCTTTTGCTTTTGAAATTAACTCTTCATCGCTATCACAACTTCCGACAATTAGCTCAAATTCAGACTGGTTTGGTTTAATTAAAGTCGCCCCTGCATAAATCGAAAAGTCTTTTCCTTTGGGGTCGATAAATACAGGTATTTTTTCTTTTTTGGCTGCTTGTATAATGCTAGAAACACATTGTAAAGAGCCTTTTGCATAGTCTGAAATAACCAATACGTCAAACCCTTTTAGAATAGACGCGGTGGTTTCTGCTACTTTTTTAGCGATAGATTTTTCTATAGGATTTTCAAAATCCATGCGAATTAATTGTTGGTGGTGGCTTAATACTCTTAACTTACAAATCGTACCTGAATCGGCATAAACCCAGTGGTTATTTACACCAGAAGCACTTAGTAAATCCGTTAATTGTTTACCAGACTCATCTTCACCAATAACGCCTACTAAAGTAACTTGTGCGCCTAAAGAAGTAATGTTTAAAGCAACATTAGCCGCTCCACCCGCTCTGACTTCATCTGCATTTACTTTGACCACTGGAACAGGAGCTTCTGGTGAAATACGCTGTGCTGTACCCGACCAGTATTGGTCTAACATAACATCACCGACCACTAAAATTTTAGCGTTTGTAAAATCATGCATATTTATTCATTTAACTCTCGATTAGGGTAAAATACGAAAATCATAGTTTAACAGGATTTCAAGGCGAATGGGACATGGCAGGACATTTCTTCAAGGGTTTACTCTATTTATAAGTAGTTTTTTTCTCTTATCGTCTTCATTGGCATTTTCGGCAGGAAATGATTTTGATACTTCTAATACTAGCTTAATGAATGCTACTATTATCGGTGCTATTGCTTCTCTTGGTTTTGCTTGCTACCAGGGAAAATCTCCTTGTACTTTAGCGCCCAATGTTAATTTAGATAAATTGACTGTTTCTATCGACAAAGGTAGTGACAATACGGTTCAACACCTCCGCATTGCTCTAGGAGCAGATTGGCAAGAAGCGATTTATGAAAGCAAACATTTTTTAGTTGATGGGCGTTGGGAAATTAACAGCAATTTTTGGCAATCGACACAAAAGAACCCGACTAACAAAAATGGTTGGATAATCGGACTAACGCCTGTTTTTCAATATTTACCTAAAGACACTTGGGCAAATGGAGTGGTTAACCCTTACTTTGAACTAGGCGGTGGCCCGCAGTTTTTATCAGATAGTTATATTGAAAATGAAAACAAATCTACCCAGTTTCAGTTTGGTAGTATTTTAGGTTTTGGTGTTTCTAATAAACTATTTGAAATAGGTTATCGTTACTTACACATATCTAATGCCAACATTGAAATACCCAACCCTGGAACTGATTTTCACAATATTCATGTTGGAATAAAATTTTAAAGGAATTTATTCATGCCTAATAAAACCAATTTAGAGATTGCTAAAGATGTTTTTCGTATTGAAGCAATCGCCATTTCGAACCTAACCGAACAGCTTGACAACCAGTTTGATGGTGCAATAAAAGCTATTTTAAACACCAATGGTCGTGTGGTTATTTGTGGCATGGGCAAATCTGGGTTAATTGGCACAAAAATAATGGCAACCATGGCAAGTACGGGAACACAGTGCTTTTTCATGCACCCAGCTGAAGCCTTTCACGGTGATTTAGGCATGGTTGCCAAGGAAGATATATTTATTGCCCTTTCTAATTCTGGCGAAACTGAAGAAGTCATCAAGCTACTGCCTTTTTTGAAGGACAATCAAAACATTATTATTTCAATGACTGGTAATCCTAAATCAACCCTAGCCATTAATTCAGATTTTCATTTAAACATAGCCGTTCCACAAGAAGCCTGCCCGTTACAATTAGCACCTACTTCTTCTACCACCGCCACCTTAGTAATGGGCGATGCCTTAGCGGTTGCTTTAATGGAAGCTCGTGATTTTCAGCCACAAGACTTTGCACGTTTCCACCCTGGTGGCAGCTTAGGCAGAAAACTACTAACTAAAGTCAAACATGAAATGAAAACTGAAAACTTACCTTTTGTCAGCGAAACCGATTCCATGAAAAATGTTATTCAGACCATGACAGAAGGAAGATTAGGGCTTTGCATTGTAAACAAAAGTATTTCTGAAAATAATTTAGGCATTATTACCGATGGTGATTTAAGGCGACACATGGAAATTGATGCAGCGAATATTATGTCAAAAACCGCGAAGGAAATTATGTCTGCCAACCCAACTTTTATTGATTCTAACGAAAAACTATCGGTTGCTGAAGAGTTAATGAATAAAAATAAAATTACCTCTTTATTAGTATCAGACGGTAAAAACATTATCGGTGTTATTCAAATTTATGACTTAAACAAATAGCATCTATGTCTCTTTTTGGCTACCGAATTATTATTTTTATATTGTTGCCGTTTGTTGCTTTTGCGGCCTTCAAACGTTGCCGAAAAGCTAGCAACATTAAGCATTGTTTTACTAGCCGATTTGGATTAAACCCTCAAAAATTTCAAACAGGTGGCATTTGGATTCATGCTGTTTCTGTTGGCGAAACCCGTTCGGTATTTCCACTATTAACGGCACTAAAAAAACAGTATCCAAACAAGGTAATCACCCTAACCAGCGGTTCAATACAAGGAGCTATTCAAGCGCTTAGTTTTTCACCGGTAACAATACAACACCAAATGATTCCCTATGATTACCCCTTTGCGATTAACCGATTTATCAAACAAATAAAACCCAGTTTGGTTATTATGATTGAAACTGAAATTTGGCCTAATTTGTATCATGCTTGTACAAAGCAGAACATTCCTATCGTATTAGCCAATGCACGTCTTAAAAACAAATCTTTCCAGTCCTACCAAAAATACGCTCCTAATTTAGTAAAAAAAGCGCTTAATCAAACCCAATTTATTGCTGCCCAATTTCCACAAGACGCACTTAACTTTAAAAACCTAGGGGTTAATGAAGACAAAATAAAACTCATTGGCAACATTAAATCCGATATTGTAATTGAGCCAAACCTTGATGAAATTGCCACTAAATTCAAGCAACAAAACAACCTTGAAAAACGCTTTATTTGGGTTGCCGCTAGTACACATGGTGCAGTAGAAGGCAATGAAAGTGAAGAAAGTTTGTTATTAAAAGCCCACCAAAAACTATTACAAGTACAACCCAATGCCTTATTAATATTAGTGCCTAGACACCCTGAAAGATTTGCACAAGTCGCAAAGGAAGTTAGGTTATCAAACAGCCTAGTGGTTCGTTCTACAAATCAACCCATTTTAACAACCACTCAAGTTTATTTAGCCGATACAGTAGGCGAAATGATGACTTGGTTTAAGGTAGCCGATGTGGCTTTTGTTGGAGGAAGTTTAGTGCCTTTTGGTGGGCATAATATTATGGAACCAGCTTCTTTAGGTAAGCCAACACTATCAGGAGTGCATTACCAAAACTTAAAGGCATTGTTTGATGAATTTATTAAAGAAGATGCGGTACTAATTTCTAACAATGAACACCAGTTAGCCGAACAATTAATTCAACTGCTAACCGATAGAAAACAAGCTGGAGAAAAAGCCCTTAATTGTTTTAACAAACAAGCGGGTGCGTTAAAAAAACTACTGACTTTAATTGAACCCCTACTTAAGGA
>CAZZKU010000085.1:0-5250 GCA_964654635.1 uncultured Piscirickettsiaceae bacterium
GGTTGTTAAGTGTCTCCTTAAGCTCAAGAACAATATTACGTTTTTCAGTTTTATTGTTTATTTCAATACGCCCTGGAAAATAGTTCTGGTTATTAATAAACCAAACTTTTGCGTCCATTTTACTGTTGTTAAAATAAACTAGGGTGGTGGTAACATAATCAGCAAAAGGCAGGTCAATACTTGCAGAACGGTTTTTCACTTCAACTTTAATTTTGCTTTGATCTTTATCACCTTGAAGGTAAAAATTATGTAAATCTGTTTTGTTATTTAGTGCGTGCTGAATGGCATAAATAATAGAAATTTCGTCAAAAACATTATCTTGTAGAGGCCAAAATTTTTGCCTCTCAACAAACTCAATTTTTTGTAATTCATCTCGTCGAGTAAGAGTTATAGTTTTTTTCTCAACTCTATCATCATAGCGTCGAGTTAAATGCTTTTTGTACTGTTGCCAAGTCAAGCTGTCTTTAGTTTGTTCTAGCTGAATAATCTCACTAGAAGATTCATTAATAAACCTTTGCGCCCATTTAGGTGGATTAGCGATACTTTTTAAAGTACATTTTTGTGAAGGTTCAAGCTTTTTATCTGTTTGCGTAAAAGGTTGGCAGGTTAAGGACTGTTTAAGCGTGCCAATAGTTATGCCCAGAACATCAACATCGAACTTGGCTTTAAAAGGTTGTAGTCTTTCCGCATAGGCACTAAAGCTAAGGCTTAATAAAATAGAGCTACTAAGCAATAAAGCAAGAAGTTTAGATTGTTTCATTTATGATTACCGGAGTTAATGAAGGGGTTTTAATAACAACTTTATTGTTAGCAAAGCTAATTTCACCCTGGGCTAATTTATCTACAATAGATGGAAGGTATTTATGTTCTAGTAGTTTAATCTTTGTGTTTAAGCTTTCAATTGTATCATTGGCTTGAACTTTAAAACTTACTTGCTGAATAATGGGGCCGCCATCTAGTTCAGCAGTAACAAAGTGAATGCTTAAACCATGTTCAGAATCATTTGCTTCTAACACTCTTTGGTGTGTATTTAAACCTTGGTACTTAGGCAATAAAGAAGGGTGAATGTTCACCATTTTACCTAAAAAATGCTCGGTAAATTCAGCGGTTAAAATACGCATAAAGCCCGCTAAAACAATTAGTTCAATTTTATATTGGTCTAGCGTTTTTATCATTTCTTGGTCAAATGAAGAACGATCAGGAAATGACTTGTGGTCTAAAGAAACCGTTTTAATACCAGCATTTTTGGCTTTTACTAAGCCTAATGCATCAGGGCGGTTACTAATAACCAGTTCAATTTGGTAGCCAGCTTTATCTTGAAAGTCAATTAAAGCTTGTAGGTTGCTACCTGTGCCAGATATTAATACCGCAATGGGCGTTTTAATTATAGCTAGGTTCAACTCAACTCAACTCTGGGTTCAGCGGTATCACTAGCTTCAATATGTCCAATGGTAAACACGCTTTCGCCTAAATCGGTTAGTAACTTCGTTGCTAGTTCAGCATCAGCTGATTTAACTACGATAACTAAGCCTATTCCACAGTTTAAAGTGCGGTGCATTTCATGGAAATCAACATTGCCGTTTTGTTGAATCCAGTTAAATACCTCAGATCTTTTCCAACTGCTTGTGTCCACTTTAGCTAGGGTGTTATTTGGCATAACTCGTGGAATATTTTCTAATAGACCGCCACCTGTAATGTGTGAAATAGCATGAATGTCTATTTTTTTCATTAATTCAAGAACCGATTTAACATAGATTCTAGTTGGTGCCATTAAAGCATCAATTAAAGGCACTCCATCACAATCAGTTTGCAAGTCAGCACCGCTTACTTCAATGATTTTACGAATTAAAGAATAGCCGTTTGAGTGTGGGCCTGATGAAGCAAGACCTAATAAAACATCGCCAGCGGCGACTTTTGAGCCATCAATTAAATCTTCTTTTTCAACGATACCTACACAAAAACCAGCAATATCATAATCACCTTCAGGGTACATGCCAGGCATTTCAGCGGTTTCTCCGCCTATTAAAGAACAGCCTGATAGCAAACAACCATCGCCAATTCCCTTAACAACACTGGTCGCAACTTCAATGTCTAGCTTGCCTGTTGCGTAGTAGTCTAAGAAAAATAAAGGTTCAGCACCCTGTACAATTAAGTCGTTAACGCACATGGCAACTAGGTCAATACCTACTTGGTCATGCTTTTTGCTTTCAATAGCCAGGCGTAGTTTAGTACCTACGCCATCTGTGCCTGAAACTAAAAGGGGTTGTTTGTATTTATGTATAGGTAGTTCAAATAAAGCACCAAACCCGCCTAAAGAAGCAGATACTTCAGGTCTTCTGGTTGCTTTTGCAATAGGTTTAATGGCTTCAACTAAGGCGGCACCCGCATCAATGTCAACACCGGAATCTTTGTAACTAAGGGTTTGTTTTTTTGTAGCCATAAATATTCTATAAAGTAATTAAATTAGGTTGAAAATCGTATACCATATTGTAACTAAAATTAGTAAAATTTGTAGAGAGTTGGTAAGTGCTTATAAAAATAATTCTATTGTTGGTTGTTCAGCTTTTAATTTTCCAGAATGCCTTGGCATCGCCATCTTCTTTGTTTGAAGTATCGGTAACCTTAAGTGAATCTGACCTAGTTAAAACCAAGCAAAAACAGTTCGATACCGCTTTAGCAAAAGCCATACGGATTGAGCTTATTAAATTATCTGGTGATTTAAGCTTAGCAAAGCGTAAAGAAGTTGAACCCCTTTTAAAAACACCCCGAAAATGGTTGGAAAGCTATCAACATGTTGATATTAAAAAAGAAGGCGTGGTGATAGGTCAGCAAATAAGATTTGTCTTTAACGAGCAAAAACTTTATAAATTTTTTCAAGAAAATAACTTGGTTATTTGGCCCCGCTCGGAAAGGCCAATAACGCTAGTGTACGGCTCGCAGAAGCTAGACACCAGTGTTGTAAAGATAAAGCAGCAAAATATAGATGATTTATTAAGGTTAGATTTTAGAGGGTCAGCTAATAGGCTTGCCTTGCCAATTGTTATTCCAACAAAAAGTTCACCATGGGTATTTCCTGGCGGACAACATGCCAGCTTAGACTTCAAAGCATTGCTACAGGCACATAAAGCAAATTTTGTAATGACTTTTCAAGAAGAAATTAAAGTTAGTGGTGCAAGATTTTTTACTTGGCAACTTTATAATAAGCAAGGTTTAAAAGTTAAATCAGGTAGGGCGGAAAACAAAAGAGCCTTGACTAATTTAAGAAATGTATTTGCCAGTCTACTAGATTTTTATTCTAAACAGTATAGGCAGTCTGCATCAATTTTGAATTCAATGACAATTGAGGTTTCAGGCTTAAATAACTTTACTAAATTTAAAAAAACAGAAACCCTATTGCAAGAATTAAAACCCATTGTACATCAAGTTAATCTAACTAAAATGATAGAAGATAAAGCTGTTTTTGAAATGGTTTATCAAGGCTCTTACGCTAAATTTATTGAAAAATTAACCGCTACTAAAACATTAAAGTTAATGCCTAATTCTGGGTCACTAGGCAGGCTAGAAGCGAGTTTTATCGCTAAAGATAATAAGGCATTTTAAATGTTTGTTCAGTTACCTTTAAAAATAGGGCTTAATGAAGAAGCTCGTTTTGATACTTATGTTGCAGAAACAGAAATGGTGGCAATGGCGGTGGCGAACCTTCAACAAAGTTTAGTAGAGTCTAAAGGTGTTTTTTATGCCTTAACAGGTGAAGAAGGGGCTGGAAAAACGCACCTGTTACAATCAGCGTGCCGTTTTCATACCGAACAAAACCTTCAAAAAGGTCAATCTTCTAGTGTGTATTTACCGCTTGCCGATAAAACTTTACCTTTGATTCCAGGTATTTTAGAAGGGCTTGAAGATGTTGAATTAATTTGTATTGATGATTTTGATAAAGTTATTGGGGACTCAGCATGGGAGCTTGCATTCGCCAATTTAATAGTTAAGTCTCAAGCAGCTGGGCATAAATTGCTTATTTCAACCCAACAAAATATTAATGACTGGGAGATTGTAAGAAAAGAGCTAGCGACTGCCATGATGGTCGTTTACCCAATAAAATTACAAAAGCTGGTTGAGCGAACTGAAATAGTAGAAGCGTTAAAAAAACGTTCCGAGAGTTTAGGTTTTAATGTTTCAACTGAGGTAATTAATTATTTAATTAAGCAGTTTTCCAATGATTTTTCTGAACTACTGGCAGTTTTCAAGTTACTTGAAAATGCGAGTATTGTTGAAAAAAGAAGGATTACTCTCCCTTTTGTTAAAAAAATATTTAAAGTTTAAGGATATAAAATATGTTGTTTGCTAAGAAATTTTCTCGTACTATTTTTGTAAGTTTACTATTATTACTAACGTTTCCAGCCCTATCGGCAGAAGACTATAAATTTAAAGGGTTAGATGGCAGTATTGTTAAATTGTCAGATTTTAAAGGCAAGTGGGTGGTTGTTAATTACTGGGCAACCTGGTGTCCAACTTGTTTAAAAGAAATGCCAGAGTTAAATTCATTTCATGAAGAAAATGAAAATGCAGTTGTACTCGGGGTTAATTATGAGTCAATTACCCCTAAATTAGCACAACAATTTTTAGATGACCATATGATAGAGTTTCCTAATGTGCAAGAAATAAATGGACCCAATGGCAGAACCACCTCTTTTGGACCTTTAAAAGGGTTACCAACTACTTATATAGTTAATCCTAGTGGTAAAGTAGTGGCAACAAGAGTGGGTTTGGTTGACCAGAAATTACTGGAAAGCTTTATTAAAAAATATGAAAGTATGGCTAAAAAATAAAACATTTAAAATAAAAAGGATAAATTAAATGAAACTATCATTCATATTCATTTTAACTGCATTCATACTAATGGGCTGTAGTAATTCAGCAGAGAAAGCCAGATATGATAAAGAATATCAAAAACAAGCGGCAGAAAAATCTGACCAACAGCTAACTCAAGAAGTTAAAGATTTATAGGGTTATGAATAAAACACAATTAAAATTTGGCTTAAAATATTGGCGTTTAGCAATCCATTTAATTTTTAAAACCAAGCATTTTGGGGTGAATAACCTTTGGTGGTCTACACAACCATCATCAATTGGTTGGCACTGCTCCCAAATTGTATTTGGCATTGTTACCGTCATGCCAATTGTCCGAAATTACCAATCTTTAAAAGTACGCAGTTGCTTAGGTTGGATTCCACAAGCTGATTGTGAAGCTTT
>CAZZKU010000086.1:0-5240 GCA_964654635.1 uncultured Piscirickettsiaceae bacterium
GCAGGTTGTGCGATGGGTGAATACTATCGTGATCGTGGTGAAGATGCGTTAATTATCTATGATGATTTAACTAAGCAAGCCGAAGCATATCGTGAAGTTTCTTTATTACTTCGTCGTCCACCAGGGCGTGAAGCCTTCCCTGGAGATGTTTTCTATCTTCATAGTCGTCTTCTTGAACGTGCTGCTCGTGTAAGTGCAGATTATGTTGAAAAATTCACTAATGGTGAAGTAAAAGGTAAAACAGGTTCTTTAACCGCCTTACCAATTATTGAAACTAAAGCTGGTGATGTTTCTGCCTTTGTTCCAACCAACGTAATTTCGATTACCGATGGTCAGATTTTCCTTGAAAGTAGCTTATTTACACAAGGGATTCGTCCTGCGGTAAATGCTGGTTTATCTGTATCTCGTGTTGGTGGTGCAGCACAAACTAAAGCAATTAAAAAACTAGGTGGCGGTATTCGTCTTGATTTAGCTCAGTATCGTGAATTAGCAGCATTTGCTCAATTTGCATCTGACCTTGATTCGGCAACGAAAGCACAACTAGAACGCGGAAAACGTGTAACAGAGCTAATGAAGCAAGCACAATATAGTCCTTTGACTGTTGCTGAAATGGCAATTTCTCTTTACGCCGCTAATGAAGGTTATTTAGACGATGTAGACGTGGATAAGGTTTTAGACTTTGAAGCAGCTCTACATGCATCTTTAAAATCTAACTATGCTGACCTAGCGTCTAAGATCAATGCTAAAGGTGAATGGGATGCTGAAATCATCACTGAAGTTAAAGCTTGTATCGAAGCGTTTAAAGCTAGCGGCGTTTACTAAGGAGTAACCCCATGGCAGTCGGAAGTAAAGAAATAAAAGCTAAAATTAGCTCGGTAACGAATACCAAAAAAATCACGAAAGCGATGGAAATGGTAGCGGCCTCTAAAATGCGTAAAGCGCAAGCTCGCATGGAAGCAACCCTACCTTACGTTGAAAAAGTGAAGAGAGTAATTGGGCATGTAGCTGGAGCACATCCAGAATACAAGCACCCTTACACACAAACTAGAGACACGGTTAAACGTGTTGGCTTGATTGTAATTTCTTCTGATCGTGGTTTATGTGGTGGTTTAAATTCAAATTTATTCCGTAAAGCCTTACCAGAACTGAAAACCTGGCAAGAACAAGGTGTTGAGGTAGAGTTAGCCTTAGTGGGTAACAAAGCACAAACATTTTTCCGTTCATTCGGTGGAAATGTGGTTGCCGCCGTTGCTGACTTAGGTGATGCTCCTCACATTGAAGATTTAGTAGGAACAATCAAAGTAGTGCTTGATAAGTACGATGCTGGTGAAATTGATGAAGTGTATTTAGCTTCAAATAAATTCGTCAATACCGCTACTCAAGCACCGACTGTTGCTAAATTAGTTCCGCTAGAAAGTGAAGATTCTACAGAAGCGACCCATTGGGATTATTTATATGAACCTGATGCGAAAACAGCATTGGATTTATTGATGCGTCGTTATATAGAAAGTTCAGTTTTCGGCTCTGTGGTTGAAAATGTAGCTTGTGAACAAGGTGCAAGAATGGTGGCGATGAAGAATGCTGCAGATAATGCAGGTGAAATGATCGATGATCTGAAACTGGCATATAACAAAGCACGTCAAGCTGCAATCACCGCGGAATTGTCAGAAATTGTTTCTGGCTCTTCAGCTGTTTAGATTTGAAGAATCAATAAAAGGTTTAAGATTATGAATGGAAAAATAGTCCAAATAATCGGCGCGGTAATCGACGTCGAGTTCAAAGGTGCTGATTTACCTAATATCTTTGATGCTTTAATCGTTGATGATACTAGCCTAACGCTAGAAGTTCAACAACAAATTGGAGACAGCCAAGTGCGTACAATCGCAATGGGTTCCTCTGATGGTTTAAAGCGTGGTATGGCTGTATCTAACACAGGTAAAGCGATTGAAGTACCAGTAGGTAAAGCAACACTAGGTCGTATCTTTGATGTTCTTGGTAACACCATCGATAACGCAGGTCCTGTTGACACTGAAGAAAGAAACACAATTCACCGTCGTGCACCCGCTTTTGATGAGCTATCAGCATCAAGCGAATTGCTAGAAACTGGTGTTAAAGTAATTGATTTGATTTGCCCATTCGCTAAGGGTGGTAAAGTTGGTCTTTTCGGTGGAGCTGGTGTTGGTAAAACCGTAAACATGATGGAATTAATCCGTAACATCGCAATGGAACACGCTGGTTATTCAGTATTTGCTGGTGTTGGAGAGCGTACTCGTGAAGGGAACGATTTCTACTATGAAATGGAAGAATCTGGCGTACTTGATAAAGTAGCGTTAGTTTATGGTCAAATGAATGAGCCTCCAGGTAACCGTTTACGTGTTGCTTTGACAGGTCTTACTATGGCTGAATACTTCCGTGACGAAGGTCGTGATATTCTTTTCTTCGTAGATAACATCTACCGTTACACATTAGCTGGTACAGAAGTATCTGCATTGTTAGGTCGTATGCCATCTGCGGTAGGTTATCAACCAACTCTGGCATCAGAGATGGGTATGATTCAAGAACGTATTACTTCTACTAAAACAGGTTCAATCACTTCAATCCAAGCGGTATATGTACCTGCTGATGATTTAACTGATCCCGCTCCAGCTACTACTTTTGCTCACTTAGACGCAACAGTTGTATTGAATCGTAGTATCGCTGAAACAGGTATTTATCCTGCTATCGATCCACTAGATTCAACTTCTCGTCAACTTGATCCATTAGTTGTTGGTCAAGAGCATTATGACGTTGCTCTTGGTGTTCAACAAACATTACAGCGTTATAAAGAACTTAAAGACATTATTGCTATCCTAGGTATGGATGAATTATCAGAAGAAGATCGCTCTACGGTTGCTCGCGCACGTAAAATACAGCGTTTCTTCTCACAACCATACTTTGTAGCAAAAGTTTTCACAGGTGAAGATGGTCGTTATGTTACTCTAAAAGAAACAATCCGTGGATTCAAAATGATTCTTGACGGAGAGTTAGACAATGTAGCTGAGCAAGCATTTATGTATGCTGGTAACATTGACGAAGTTTTAGAGAACGCCAAGAAATACGAGGATTAATCAGTTATGGCAGTCCAAATGCAAGTAGATATTGTTAGTGCAGAAGGTTCTATTTTCTCTGGTAAAGCGGAAATGGTCTTTGCACAGGCTGCCAATGGTGAGGTAGGAATTCTACCGAATCATTCCCAGTTTTTAAGTTCTCTGAAGCCTGGTCAAGTTCGAATTGTTTCTGGTGATGAAGAAGATTTTTTCTACATCAGCAGCGGTATTATCGAGATTCAACCTACCGTGTTGACTATTCTTGCTGATACAGCAACTCGTGCTGAAGACCTTGATTCAGCTGTAGCTGAAGAGGCAAAGCTTCGTGCTGAAGAATCAATGGAACAGGCTAAATCTGAAACAGATATAGCTCGCGCCCAAGTTGAATTAGCAGAGGCAGTTGCACAAATTCAAACAATCACTAAACTTAGAGATCGTTTGCAGAAAACTGGATTGGCTTAATCATTGATCCAATTTAAGAAAAGCACCCATAGGGTGCTTTTTTTTTGCCTATTTTTAAGGAGCCGCTTAATAACTAACTTGAAATTCTAGTTTTTAGGTTAACAATCAATCTCAACAAATTTTGTTACAGTTGTTTATAATTTAGTACATTAAATTTTTTAAAAGGTTTTAGGTAGGTCACATGTCATTAAAAGTTGTTATTTTAGCTGCGGGTAAAGGTTCTCGCATGCGTTCTTCGCTTCCTAAGGTGTTACAGCCTTTATCTTCTTTGCCTTTATTATCGCATGTTGTGCAGACCGCTAATAAACTGACCGATGCAGAGGTTACAGTGGTGATTGGACATGGTGCGGATAAAGTTAGAGATGAAATGAGATCTTTTACGGCACTAAATTTTGTTGAACAGTTAGAACAATTAGGTACAGGGCATGCAGTAAAGCAAGCAGATTCTGCTTATAGTGATGAAGATACTGTGCTGGTGCTGTATGGAGATGTTCCTTTAACTCGCCCTGAAACCTTGCAAGATTTATTGGGATTGGTTGATGAGGAACACCCTTTATCTGTCTTAACGGTCACTCTTGCCAATCCAACTGGCTATGGTCGAATTATTCGTGATGCTAACCATCAGGTTAGCAGTATTGTTGAAGAAAAAGATGCCAATGTAGAGCAAAAATTGGTTAAAGAAGTCAATACGGGCATTATGGCTGTTAGTGGCGTTTATTTACGTAAGTGGTTGAACGATTTGTCTTGTGATAATGCACAAACAGAATATTATTTAACCGATATTATTTCGATGTGTGTGGCGGATGGGAAACAGGTTGCAACCACACAGCCTGTCGATGAAATTGAAGTATTAGGGGTTAATGACAAGCTACAACTGCACAATTTGGAAAGGGCTTACCAGAAACAACAAATCGCTAAATTGTTTGAGCAGGGAGTAACGATTATTGATACTTCTCGCTTAGACATTCGGGGAGAGCTTAAGGTTGGGCAAGATGTTTTAATTGATGTTAACTGTATTTTTGAAGGAGCAGTTAGTTTAGGAAATAATGTTTCTATCGGTGCTAATTGCATTATTAAAAACAGTAGTATTGCTGATAATAGCGTTATCCAGCCTTTTAGTCATGTTGAAGAAGCTTCTGTTGCGACTAACTGTACCATAGGCCCTTATGCTCGTTTACGTCCAGGTTCTGTCTTGTCTGCGGGGGTTAAAATTGGCAATTTTGTAGAAACTAAAAAGGTTGATATAGGTAAAGGTTCTAAGATTAATCACCTAAGTTATGTCGGCGATACGGTTATGGGTGAAGAGTGCAATATTGGCGCAGGAATGATTACTTGTAATTATGATGGCGTGAATAAGCATAAAACTAATATTGGCAATCATGTTTTTGTTGGTTCTGCTAGTCAGTTAATTGCCCCTGTTAGTATTGGAGATAATGCAACTATTGGAGCGGGTTCAACGATTGTTAAAAATGCTGATGCAGATAAATTGACCTTATCACGTTCAAAACAAATAACCATTAAAGGCTGGTCTAAGCCGAAAAAAAATAAGCTCTAGATTATTTCTTTTCGATAAGCAGTCCAGAAAGTTGTTCTAGCCACCTAGTTAATACCGGCATATCTTCTTGTTTGGTAGCTTCTAATACTCCGATAAAGGTAATGGGAGTGGCGTTATAATCGATACACAAACAACTT
>CAZZKU010000087.1:0-5211 GCA_964654635.1 uncultured Piscirickettsiaceae bacterium
ATTATATAATTGAATTGATGGAATGTTTTAAGTTATTTTCAGCTTGTTTAGTTAGTCCTATTTTTAGTTCCCATTGGTAGCCTTTTATGGTTAAAAAGTGTGCTTTTGGGGTGTAGTTAAAGCAGGTTTGGCAGGTTGCTAAAACGGCTCCTACTGATAGGGCGTGCGAGGTAAAGCTAAAATCTAATTTTGGTTCTATGGTTGCTAGCTGAAAGCTGTCTAGCTCTGGTTCCATGCTGGCATCAATAAATAGGACTCTTTTTTTATAGCTTAATAGGTCGGCATCTTCTAGCTGTAGCTGGTAGCGTTTTAATATTTCTGCCTTGGGGCAGATGTTATTGTCTTCTATCCAGTCTATAAATGCCCAACCTAGACCGTCGTCTTGGCGACCTATGTTGCCTATTCCATAAATTAGGCTGTCTGAATTATTGTAGTCTTCAAAATCTATTTGAATGTTGTTAGCGCACAATTTCATTGATTAGCTTGCCTTTGGCGTTATAAACTGAAACAACTAGTGGCATCTGACCTACTGCGTGTGTTGCACAACTAAGGCAGGGGTCGTAGGCACGAATACTTACCTCTATAGCGTTCATCATGCCTTCGGTAACTTCAGCATTTCCGCCTATGTAGGCTTTTGCCACCGAGCGAACGGAGCGATTCATTACTTCATTATTTTGTGTGGTAGCAACAACTAGGTTGACAAAGGTAAGGCTTCCTCCTTTGTCTGCTTTGTAATGATGTAGTAGCGTGCCTCTTGGTGCTTCCACTACGCCGACTCCTTCTCCTGTCCATGCTTTGTCGCCTGGTTTTATAATTAGGTCGGTTTTTTGTAGGTCAGGGTCGTGTAATAGGTTTTTAATGAGTTCTGCAGAGTGCAAAATTTCAATGGCTCTTGCCCAATTGGTATGCAGAGTCATATCATTGGCTTTACCATCGGTATAATCATGAAAACGTTCTAAAGCGGCTTTGGCTAAAGGAGTGTCATCAGAATAAGAAGTAGTGACATTAAGCCTTCCTAGTGGACCTACTCGTACAGAACCTGTTTCTCTATCTAACTTTGTTAGGTAGGGAAATTTCATGTAGCTCCAGTCTTCTGTTGCTTCTGACATGTGTTCTAAGTAGTCATGGTAATCAAACTCAGAAACTATTTCTTTGTTTTTATCTACCACTCGGATATTTCCGTGATAATAATCAACAATACCGCTGCCATCTAAGTTAACTAGGCTCATATTTAGGGCTGGTACATCAGCAAAAGAATCCACTTGTTTACGATTTTTTTCATGGAAATCATAAAACATGTCTAAGCCAATTTGAGCATACTCTATAACAGTGTCAAGAGAAATCAAGCCTTCATCTCCGTTTATAAGGCGGTTTTTAGCTTCTTCACTTAAGTTTTGGTTTACACCACCTGGTATGGATAAAATACCATGCATTTTTTTACCCAATATCGCTTGTATTCCTTCTTGCCCCCACTTTCGTAAAGCCACTACCCGTTTAACCAGTTCAGGATCTTCTTCGACTAAGCCTAACACATTTCTTTGTTCTGGCGGAGCATCCATTCCAAATAACATTTCAGGTACGATTAGATAAAAATAAGCGGTTACATGAGATTGTAGCTGTTGCATGTAATGCCCTAAACGACGAGCTTTTTCTGCAACTGGGGTAATATTTATTCCTGTACTAAAGCCTGCTCCAATCATGTCATCTAGTGCTTTTGCTCCACATAAGTGGTGGCTTACGGTACAAATACCGCAGATTCTTTGCACAAACATAGGGGCTTCCCAGTAGGGGTGACCTTGCATAAATTTTTCAAAACCACGAAATTCAACTACATGTAGTTTTGCATCAATTACTTGGTTGTTGTCATCAAGGTGAACGGTTACTTTTCCGTGTCCTTCTATCCTTGTTACGGGATCTATTACTAATTTTCTACCCATTTTCTTTCCTTTAATCGTAACGATTCATTGCGGCAGGAATACTAAATTCTCTACCATGTACTAGATCATCTAGAACTTTAAAAATGGCTAAGCCATCAGGAGGGCAACCAGGGATAAAGTAATCTATCTTTACTACCTCATGGTTGGGAGCAACTTTAGTTGTGATTTTAGGCAAATCTTCGTGATAAGGTATAACCTTGGATTGGTCTTTGGGGTTGGTCGCACAGCCTATATAGGATTCTTTAAAGCAGTCAATTAGCTCTACATCATTACGCATCGCTGGTACGCCTCCCCATACTGCACAGGCTCCAACAGAGATTAGAATGTCACAATTTTCTCTAAAATGCTCTAGGGTTTCAATATTTTCGGTATTTGCTATACCTCCTTCGATAAAACCAATGGCACAGCGAGTGGTAATACGTTTTATATCCGTCAAAGATGAGCGAGTAATTGTTACCTTCTCTAATAGAGTTAATAACTGTTCATCCATATCTAAAAATGAAAGCGTGCATCCCCAGCAGCCACATAAGCCAATCATAGCGACTTGAATTTTGGCATCTCTTGCCGCTTGTAGTTTTGGATCAAGCTTAGTTGTTGGTAAATCGTGCGAAAAAATTTCGTCTTTATTTTGATGATGGCTCATTCGTTTTTTTTCCCTCCTCTAAGACTCGTTCTTTAATAGACTTGATATCATATTTTCTTTTGCCTATTGGGTCGTCATAACCTTTGTTTTTATCAATAATACAGCCAACAGGGCAAAGTTCTGACGCTTCACGAACTTGCTCTAAAGACATTTTATTGGCTAATTTTATATCAATATCGATAAGGGCAATTGAACCCCTTTTTCTAATAGTGAATATTTTTTGATTGGTTTCTTTGTCGCGAACAAATTCAACACATCTTTGACAAAAAATACAGCGATCTCTTTCTAGGAATATATGGTCTGATACATTGTCCCTTACTCTGACAGGAAAACGATATGGAAAACGTGAAACCATCATTTCAACTTCATAACCAACCGCTTGTAAATCACAACGACCACTTTTTTCGCAACTTGGACAGTTATGATTACCTTCGGTAAAGTTAAATTCAACCAATGCTTTTCGCATATCTTTTATTTGGGGGTCGTTATCAACCTCAACCTCCATCCCCTCGGCAACGATTACAGTACAAGAGGCTGCTGGATAACCATTAACTTTGGCGGTACATACCCGACAGGTTCCTAAGCAAGGCTTGCCCCTAACATAGCAAAGTGAAGGAATATAGACACCATTGTCAGCAGCCACATCAATTAAATTTTCACCTTCAGAAGCCTCAACTTCTTTACCATCAATTGTAAGAGTGATGCCCATTAACTTTCTCCTATCAACTTTTTAAACGCTTCATCATGACCTAATGTAGCTTTTGTAATGTCATAAGAGGGTAGTAGAGGGCTGTTGGTTTCTTTTATTTTGGCTTGATAAAGTTCTGGGAATTTTTCTATAGTCGTTAAAATGGGTCTGGCAGCGGTTGTGCCTAGTCCGCAACGAGCCGTGCTGGTCATTAAGTTACTCCAGTCTTTACACTCATCTATATCTTGTTGGCTGCCTCTACCATCAACAAATCGTTCAATTTTGGTTAGCATATCAATACAACCTGCTCGACAAGGGGTGCAAATTCCACAAGACTCTTCTACAAAGAAATGCATAAATCTTTCGACAATACCAAGTATATCTCTTGTTTTATTAAATACCATAAAAGAACCGTTACAAGATAAATCGCTATAACACAGCTCTCTTTCACCATCCGTTGATACTGCCGCACACTCCCCTGATGCACCACTAACCTGAACAGCCAATGAGTCTTTAGCACCAATTAAGGTCAAGGCTTCATTTAGGGTCATGCCCCATTCAATTTCATAAATCCCAGGGCGTTCACAATCACCTGATGCACTTAATATTCTTGTTCCGGTGGAGTCATCAGTTCCCATTTTTGCATACCAATCACCACCTTCTTCAACAATTCGACTAACTGCGGCAAATGTTTCCACGTTATTGACGATTGTTGGCAGATTTAAGTAACCTACTTGAATAGGGTAGGGAGGTTTTACTCTCGGCGTACCGCGTTTACCTTCACACGATTCAATTAAGGCAGTTTCATCTCCGCAAACATAGGCTCCTGCTCCCATTTGTATGCGTATATCAAACTCTAAACCGCTTCCCAATATATTTTCACCTAGCATTCCTTCATCTCTAAAGTCTTGTATTTGTTTTTCTAAAAAGGCTTTTAAGTACCAATATTCGGCACGCAAATAAATAATACCAAATCTAGATTCTACAGAGTAGGCAGCTAAAATCATGCCTATAAGAATATCTTTAGGAGATTCTGTTATTAACACCCTGTCTTTAAAAGTTCCTGGCTCGCCTTCATCAGCATTACATATAATGTACTTTTCTTTACCTTCGGCTTCACGCCCAAAACGCCATTTTAATCCTGTTGGAAAACCTGCTCCACCACGACCACGAATTTTGGAGTTAATAACTTCATCAATAATTTCATCTGGATGATAGGATAAAAAAGATTTTAAGAGTGCTTTATAGTCGCGGTTTTCTTTAAAGAAAACTTCACCTTTTAAATGGATGTTGGAATCAACTATGGCGTTGACATATTCAACTTTGGTTTTGTCTCTACAATGTGGGCTAGCAACTTCTTCTGCGGTTTTTCCAGATTTAAGCTGCTCGATTATATCGGTAATTTTGTCAGGAGTAAGATGGGTAAAAACAACATCATCAACCATCATAGCTGGCTCTTGGTCGGCAAGCCCTATACAGTTGGTATAGTCAATACCAAAGGTACCAGTAGGGTCTACTTGACCAAATTTGGCTCCAGTTTTCTTTTCCAAGGCATCATGAACCTCATGATATCCCTTCATTCTAGCAATAACAGTATCGCAAAGGTAAATAACATGCTTGCCAAATGGTCGTCTTCGAAAAAAATGGTAGAAGGAAAGAGTCTCTATAACATCCAAAGGAGACATATTTAAACCTTCCCCTAAAAGCTTAATGCTCTCATCAGAAATATAACCAAACTCCCGTTGAACATCCCAAAGGATACTAACTAGCCTAGTTCTATCACCATTGTGATTATTTATAATTAATTGGATTTTGTTATCCAAGCTATTCTCCAAGCTATTATATTTAAGGAGGTTTGCTAACAAACCCCTTAAATGACTAGATAAATTTTTTAGAATTATACAGTTTAAGCACTTTTTTTCAAGATTTATCCCCTTTTTACC
>CAZZKU010000088.1:0-5170 GCA_964654635.1 uncultured Piscirickettsiaceae bacterium
ATACCTAAATTAAAGCCAGTAGCTTTGGTGGTAATTTCTTGTCCGCCTGTTTTATCCCAATCTGTATCGACTACGGCGAATTTATTCATGATTTGGAAATCGGCTTTAAACACCACGTTAGAAATAGGCCAGTAGTTCACACCAAAATCGGTTTGACTTGCCACTTCACTAGCTTTTTTCTCCCACTCGCTTTGACGAACGAAGAAACCCCATTTATCAAATGGTTTGTAACTTAGCTCTAAATAACCCCCTGTTTGAATATCTTTTTCTGCCGCTTTAGCCGCATCTCCAGCAATATCCCAACGAGTGTATAAACCCGTCATGGTAAAATCACCCATTTGGTAAATGGCATGAGCTCCTAACATGGTTGCCGAATCGGCATAAGAAGTTTTGGCACTTTGATCTAAATCTGGCTGATACTGTCCATAGGCAGAAAGCTCTAGCCCTGCTGTTCCTGTGTATTTAATCCGCCCTGTCCAGGCTAAATTAAACATATCGGCTCGTCCACCACTGCCAGCACGAGAGGTGGTTTTTTGCTTGCCTCTTTTAATATCAAAAGGAGCTGCTTCCAAGGTTTTTAGTCCTTCTGAAAGAAAGACATCGTAACTAATGCCTGACTGAAAATTTTGCGAAAACATAGCCCCACCTGCCCACCAGGTTGAAGGCAAGAGGGTAGACTCTATAATAGGACGTTCTACACCATAAAAAGTAGCGGGTTCGTGAGCTTCATTCACAATACCAACGGGCATCAAGATAATACCTGTTTTGGCTCGCATGGACTTTTTATCATTTAAATCAAACTCAAGGTAAGCTTGTTCAAGAATCATTGAACCTGCCCTGGAAGCACTTGCTACCACATGCTCTAGCTCAAGTTCAGTTACCACTCGCATTGAGTCGTTAAAATCATAGCCAACAAATAAAACCATTCTATGAAAATCCAGCCCTTTTTTCTCTATATCTTCACCTGTTAACTGATTGTAATGCATTTCGCCATAGCCACCAATATGCACCTTATTACTGGCACTGGCTTGTTGCCCAACTGCTTGCTGTTCAACATATTCACTCAAGGCATCTAGTTTTTCTTCTAACATTTGAATGCGTTGTTTGTCAGACTCATCTGCCTGTACCAATGCAGGTTGGCTTAATGCTAAAAGTATGGCTGATGCTAATAAAGTATTGTTTGTTTTTTTCATGATATTGTTATCCTTAAAAATATTAAAAGGTAAAGGTTAATTTAAATTTTGTTTAATCGCCATCGGAAAAATTAAGTCCCAATGAAACCGCTAACGCAGCAGGAATTTCTCGTTTAAAGTTGCCATCAAGAACTCCTATAGCGGCTTCATAACTTGCCTGGTCTTTAGCTAGCAAAGCCTGCTTCACGCTGGCAATATTAGCCCTTATTGCCTCTACTGCTTTACCATGCCCTGCTGCTAACATATGGGTAAAGAAGCTATTGGTAGTTGTCCCTTCTAGTAGCTTTTCTACTGCATTGATATTGGTTAAAGCATTGTCATAACTTATTTGAGACAATTTAGCGGTTCTGGAAAGTACATTGCGTTTTTTTATATAATCCAGGTGCTCTTGTACCGCAATAATTAGCGTCGTCAACGAGCTAGAATCATCTGGCAAAATTCCTGAAAGGTATATGTCTTTAAATGGCTTGCCTGTTGCAAGATGCTCATTGACCCAACCATTATGAATATAAACAGCATCATTCTTAACTTGCTTTGCATAACCTTTTAGTAGGTAGCATTTACGAGCATTATTAAAATCCGCTAAAACAGCAGCCTTATCGGTACTGGCAGAGTCATCAGAGGTAGAAAAAGAGAGAATCTCTAACGCAAGTAAACCACCTTGGTTAAAATTTAAATTCGCAAAGTTAACCGCACTGGTTTTAGCCAATTCTCTTTTAATAAAAGCTCGCACCGTACCAGTATAATCAATCCCTCTATTTCTATAAGAATTTATAAACTCTATTTTGGGACTAAATATGTCATCGTTTAAGGGACCAAAATTAAACAATTCTATTTCCTGCCAACTGATAGACAATCTTTTCCAGTTGTCTTGCAAAGAAGATAGTTTTGTAGCCGTTGGGCTATTGCAAAAGGTATTTGCACTGGTATAAAAATTGGTTGCCGAATCTTTAAACCCAACCACCCCTGGTAATATTTGGTCTTTAACCAAAGCGGCTTGTGCCAGTTCTATAGAGTTTCCTATTGAAAAATTAACATCATTTTCCCTTTCGCCACCACAGCTTGATAACAAAGTAACTGAAGCTATCGAAACAGCAACAACGGTTATAATTTTTTTAAACACGGGTATTTTTCTCCAAAAATTGTATTACACTTGAATATTTAACATATGATTATCCCAAGGCGAACTAGGGAAACTCATCCGTTCCGATTTTATTTCTAGCAACGATTTTGCATCTAAGGTTCGTACCGAACCTAAAGAATTGCTTAACACAAACGCCGTTTGGTCGTGATTAGTGGCAATTCCACAAACATCATGAAATTGATAATGCCCTTTAAACTCATAACTGTCTATATCCCAAAAGCCAACTAAATCGCCTCTTGGGCTAGTAAAGCCTGCCATGCGCATTTTATCGTTAATAACCACACTGCCCATATAGTCATTCATGCCACGAATTAAACGATTCGGTTCAGCTAACAACTGAATGTCCTTACCTATTTTTTGAATAGCCCCTAATGGAACAAGCTGTTCAGACGACATCGCACTTCTCTGTACCTGCATTGCTATTGCCACAGTACCATCTTTAGCTATATCAATATGACGAATACTGGCTTTAGGTTCTGCCACTCTAAATTCATCTACTTTTTGCCCTGATACAGCATCAATATAGGTTAAGCTGGAAACCATATCAGGTAAATTTAATTTTTTTCGTCCCGTTTCTGGGCGGGTTAAAATACCACCATTTGCCACTACCAAAGTTTTTCCATCAGGCATCATCCGAATGTCGTGCGGGCCGATACCATGTGTACTGAACTCACCAATTTGTTGGTAGCTAATTGCATCTCTAATGCCTATTTTACCCTCACCCGTGCGCACATCACCCTCGGTGGTAAACAGGTTTTTTCCGTCTAGGCTGAAACAGCCATGCCCATAAAAAAATCGGTTTTCTGCCACACTAAATTTTTTAACCACTTTTTGTTGCAATATATCGGTTACTAACGCTTGCTTACCAGGGCGACGAGCATACATAATTACTTGGCTAGGCTGCAAAGGGTGTTGCGATACACCATGTCCTCTAAAAGGAGACTCCTGTACTACCAACTTGCCCTCTTTTAAATAACTAAATTGATACCCCGTTTTTTTATTGCCAGCCGCTGAAATGAAAAACGATTTAGAATCACTCTTAACAAGATTTTCTGCAGTTAACTTAGCAATAACATCAAGCGAAATACCTGCTGTTAATAAAGTGCCAATAAATTGTCTTCTAGTAATCATGCCACCACCTTCTTCTATATTTTATAACGATTCAACAAACTTAATTAACTTTTGCCTATCTTCTTTGGATAACTGGGTAAATTGTTGCTTAGTTTTTTCAGCCTCACCACCATGCCATAATATAGCTTCTTCAATGGTTTTGGCTCGTCCATCATGTAAAAAATTAGCACCGCCGTTTACCTGCCCACTTAATCCCACACCCCATAAAGGAGCAGTACGCCATTCAGAACCTGATGCTAAATAATCAGGTCGTCCATCTGCCAAACCCTCGCCCATATCGTGGATTAACAAATCAGTATAAGGCCAAATAGTCTGGTTAGACAAATGTGGGAAATCTTTATCTTTACCTGTTACATAACTAGGGTGATGGCATTCTGCACAGCCCGTTTGATGAAACAGTGTTCTGCCTGCTAATACCTGTTTGTCTTGCGGATTCCGCCTAACGGGAACAGCCAAGCTTTTAACAAAATTAACCACCATGGTAAATTGATTTTCTGGAATTTCAGTTCCTGCTTTATCGTTACCATCTATTTCATTTAAACATTGCACTTGTTTATCGGTACAAGGTTGTTTTGGAAAAACAGGGTTGCTAATTCCCATATCGCCATGAAAAGCCCCTGCGGTTTGTAGGCGTACACTGGCTTTATTTGCCTTTAAGCCAAAACGTCCAGGGACTGTTTTTTCTGCTTCAAAGTCCCAAACTTTATTTTGCCTGCCTGAAATCCCATTTTGATCCGCATCAAACTCATCAACCAAAGCCGCTATTTGTGCTTGTGGGATAGTTTCTAACAAACCGACTCCATGCAAAGGCGGGGCATTACGAATACCCATCATGGTATCTGGGTGCATTTCACCATAGCCCAAATTGGTTAATACAATATTAGGTTTACGCAACACCAATTGAGTTCCGTCAGGATAGGTAAAAGGAACTGGTATCCATTTTATTTGCAAATAACCTTCAGGTGGAACCGAATGTGTTAAACCTGGAATATTTAAATGCCTAAACAAGTGCGCCAAAGAGGTGGACTGGCTTTGCAACTGGTCGCCATACATTGGCTCGGCAATCACACCATGAATAATATCTTCTCCTGGAATACTAAGCCTTAAAAAAGCGGTATTAATCAATTCCTCTTCATTATTAGGCAACACACTTCGCCCACCATTTACGTGGCACATTAAGCAGGTACGGGCATTAAAAATAGGCCCTAGACCATCTCGATCAAAAGTAACCGTCGGTGCCTTTACCCAAGGTTGATGTGCTAAAGCCTTTCCGGCATGAAAATGGGGTAATTCCGCTTTAGCTAAATTAGCCGATGGCTTTTCAAAAGAAGGAAAAGGCACGATTGAAACTGTTCCCTCACCCCCTGGTAAGTTTTCTGATAGTTGCACCTTAGGTACGCTAGATTTTTCAACATTGTTTAGCGACCAAAAATAAGCTAAAGCGAAAGTGATCAATACTACAAACACTAATAAAAACTGACGCCTACCTACCATCTTAACAACCTTTTTTGTAACATTTTCTTAAATAATTTAACTGGATCAATTAAATTATTTAAGAAATTAAAAACTAAAAAACCAAGCTAGGCTTGGTTTTTAAAATAAAACTAATTCAGCGGTAATAAACTGAATTAATTAACCTTATTCAGGACAATCAGCCGTTGGATTAGTTGTATCACAGGCTGAAGCATCTGGATCAACAACG
>CAZZKU010000089.1:0-3709 GCA_964654635.1 uncultured Piscirickettsiaceae bacterium
TAATTCACTTAACTTTTTTCTCTAAACGCCGTCGTTTAAAGAAAGAGCTTATCAACTCTTTTGACTCTACACCACATACGTGAAAAACCGTATTTATTTTATGATTTAATTTATCATGTTGTACTAAATTTAACAAGCTTCCTGCACAACCAGTTCGATTATCTTTTGTTGCAATGACCAGCCTTTCTACTCGAGCGTGGACTAAAGCACCCGCACACATAGGGCATGGTTCTAGCGTTACATACATAGTTAAGCCTGTTAGTCGATAATTTTTAGTTTTTTTGCCTGCTTTTCTTAAAGCCACTATTTCAGCATGAGCAGTAGGGTCATTTAACTGAATAGTTTGATTCCAACCTTCTGCAATAAGCTCCTGCCCTTTCACTACTACTGCTCCAACAGGAACTTCTCCTTGCGACTCTGCTTTTTTTGCTAATTTTAAAGCGCACTGCATCCAATATATATCTTGCTCTTTTTGACTAAAATTAGTGTTCAAGTCGCCCCCAAATTTAAATTAAAAAAAAAGGATGCTAACGCATCCTTTTACTTATTCCCATTCTATCGTTGCTGGTGGCTTACTGGATATATCATAGGTTACCCTTGAAATTCGTGGGATTTCGTTAATAATCCTACCCGATACCAACTCTAAAAACTCATAGGGTAAATGTGCCCAACGAGCGGTCATAAAATCAATTGTTTCAACCGCTCTTAATGCTACAACATAATCATAACGCCTGGCATCACCGACCACCCCTACCGACTTTATTGGTAGAAAAACAGCGAAAGCTTGAGAAGTTTTATCGTATAAACCTGCTGCACGAAGCTCTTCGATAAAAATATGGTCTGCCATTCTTAAAATTTCTGCATATTCTTGTTTTACTTCACCGAGTATTCTTACCCCTAAACCCGGCCCTGGAAAGGGGTGGCGATACACCATTTCACGAGGAAGCCCCAGCGCTACGCCTAGCTTACGAACTTCATCTTTAAATAACTCTCTTAAAGGTTCTAACAAATCAAGTGCCATACCATCTGGAAGCCCACCAACATTATGGTGCGATTTAATCACTTTTGCTTTACCTGTTTTTGAACCTGCAGATTCAATGACATCAGGATAAATCGTACCTTGAGCCAACCATTTAGCAGAAGATAATTTAGTTGATTCTTCATTAAACACTTTAATAAAGGCATGCCCAATTATTTTACGTTTTTTCTCTGGATCAACTTCCCCTGCTAACTTGCCCATAAAATATTCTTCTGCATCGACACGAACAACCTTTAAGCCCATGTTTTCTGCGAACATTGCCATTACTTGATCACCTTCTTGATAACGCAACAAACCATGGTCAACAAAAACACAAGTTAACTGTGAGCCTATTGCTTTATTCAACAAAGCAGCCACCACGGATGAATCAACACCACCTGACAAACCAAGCAAGACCTCATCTTTACCCACTTGCTTACGAATTTTTTTAATAGAGTCTTCTATAATATTTTCAGTTGTCCAAAGTTTTTCGCAACCGCAAATATTCACGACAAAACGCTCAATAATTCTTTCACCCTGTAAGGTATGAGTTACTTCTGGGTGAAATTGGATCCCGTAAAATTTTTTGTCTTCGTTTGCCATACCTGCAACAGGGCAACTTGGGGTAGAAGCCATTAGCTTAAAGCCTGCGGGAAACTCTTCGACTCTATCTCCGTGCGACATCCACACATCCAACATGCCAAAACCTTCGCTGGTAACACTGTCTTCTATATCTTTTAATAGACTGGTATGTCCGTGCGCCCTAACTTTGGCATAGCCGTATTCATGTTCAAGAGCATTAACCACCTTACCGCCAAGCTGGGCTGCCATGGTTTGCATTCCGTAACAAATTCCTAAAACAGGAACTCCCATAGTAAATACACAACTAGGTGCAACAGGAGCATCGTCACCAATTACCGTTTCTGGTCCACCTGATAAAATAATTCCTTGGGGGTTAAAATTTAAAACATCTTTATTTTCTATATCCCAAGGTTCCACCTCACAATACACGCCTATTTCACGAATTCGACGAGCAATTAATTGTGTGTATTGAGAACCAAAATCAAGAATCAATATTCTATGGTCATGGATATTGTGAGTTGCCATTAAACGGAACCTTTAAAATTATTGGTTAAAACTTTTGCCGACTAAACTCGGTAGTTAGGTGCTTCTTTGGTAATCGCAACGTCATGCACATGGCTTTCTGCCATACCAGCACTTGAAACACGAACAAAACTTGGCTTGGCGTTAAACTCGTCCATATCTGCACAACCGGTATAGCCCATGCTAGAACGAATACCACCTACTAACTGGTGAATAATTGCCGCTAAAGAACCTTTGTAAGCCACCCGTCCTTCAATTCCTTCAGGTACTAACTTGTCCGTAGCATTTGATGACTGAAAATATCTATCCGATGACCCTTGCGCCTGTGACATTGCTCCTAAAGAGCCCATTCCACGATAGGATTTATAAGCCCTGCCTTTGTAATATTCTATTTCCCCAGGTGCTTCTTCTGTACCAGCAAACATACTACCTAACATCACACATGAAGCACCTGCTACCAAAGCTTTTGCCACATCACCTGAAAAACGAATACCTCCATCAGCAATAACGGGTACACCAGACCCTTTTAAAGCTTCGGCAACATTAGAAATGGCACTTAACTGTGGAACGCCTACGCCTGCGACAATACGAGTTGTACAAATTGAACCTGGGCCGATACCTACTTTAACCGCATCTGCTCCCATTTTAACTAAATCCAATGCAGCTTCGGCTGTGGCAATATTGCCACCAATAACATCGATTTGAGGGTAAGTTTCTTTAACCCACTTTACTCTATCTAAAACGCCTTGTGAGTGACCGTGTGCGGTGTCTACTATAATCGCATCAACTCCTGCATCAACTAAAGCGGCAACTCTTTCCGCCGTATCTACACCCGTTCCCACTGCGGCACCGACTCTTAAACGCCCTGCCGAGTCTTTACAAGCATTTGGATGTTCTTTTGATTTCTTTAAATCTTTTACCGTAATCATACCCTTTAAAGCAAAATCATCATCCACCACCAAAAGCCTTTCTAAGCGATGTTCGTGTAATAAATTTAAAATCTCTTCTCGCCCCGCTTTTTCTTTTACCGTAATTAATCTATCTTTTGGGGTCATTACTTCAGAGACAGACATAGAAAGGTCATCTAAATAGCGCAGGTCTCGACTGGTTACTATGCCAACTAGGTTGCCATTCTCCATAACTGGGGCACTAGAAATACGATTTTCTTTGGTTAAATTCAATACTTGTTGTACCGTGTCAAAAACCTGGACGGTAATTGGCTCGGCAATAACGCCGTGTTCATACTTTTTAACCTTAGTGACAACATGGGCTTGCTCAGCAACCGTCATATTCTTATGTACTATTCCTATGCCTCCTTCTTGAGCCATTGAAATAGCTAATCTGGCTTCAGTCACTGTATCCATAGCGGCAGAGACAAAAGGAATTTGTAAAGTAATGTTGCGCGAAAGCTTTGTTTGCAAACTAACGTCAGAAGGAAGCACTGTTGAATGTGCTGGTACTAAAAGTACATCGTCAAATGTAAGGGCTTCTTGCAAAATACGCATCTTCTTGCCTTTATTAAGTAAAATCACTAGCGTGATATAAGAGGTTTTTATATAAAGAATGCTATTATAAAGCATTCTCCCT
>CAZZKU010000089.1:3809-5082 GCA_964654635.1 uncultured Piscirickettsiaceae bacterium
TTTGTTTACGGCAAACGCACAAGTTGTGCAGATTACCAACTCGCCTAAACCAGCTTGGCTTAAATAAACTTTAAGGAGACACTTAATCGAGCTGTAAACAATTAAAAAGCCGACTTTAGTCGGTTTTTATTTATTTCCCTTCTAAATATTGTTTATCATCAAAACAACTTAACCACTCTGGCTTAAGTATAACCAATAAAGCAATCAGCACACTATTTACCAAGGCTTCGGGAAAAACCAATAACGGAATAATAGGCATGAATGTTTGGCTCAAATGCTCATAACTATAAACTCCTGACGTCCATAACAAGAAAACAACCGCAAATAAAGTAACCCCTAAACTAAACGCGGCGACAAAAAAACCATTAAACAGGACAAATACAAAAAAATGTCTTTCTAAAAACTTGTACGACAGCTTGGTTAAAATCCAAATTATGCCGACAGGCAGCATAACTAAAACGAAAGCTTCGATACCTATATTGTAAAAACTGCCCAACTGGTTTTGTACAAAAATAAAAACAAGATATTTAATAATTAAAGCAATAATGCCCGACAGTATGGCGAATTGAGGCCCAAACATCAGCACAGTAGTTGCTAGCATCAATAAATGAAAATCAATACCAAACAAAGTACCTACATCTGCTGACCAAATAAAACCTAACAATAAAGTTGTACCAATAAAAACATTTTGGGCACTGGAATCAGACTTTATTTTTTGCCAAGGAGCTGTTTTCATTATCCAAAGAAAAGCAAAAAACAAGCTTAGCCCACCAAACACCAACCAGGTTACTGAAAAAGAAAAATTAACTAAACTCACTTAAACACTCCTTTTTTTCGGTTAAAATACTACTTTAATTTTAGATTGAGCAAAGTATGTTACCTTTTAAAATAATTTTTGCTTTTTTATACGACTTACTACTGATTGCCGTTTGGATTGCCACTTCAATTCCATTTGTTTTATGGCAAGGAGAGGCTTTGCAAGATAATTGGGCTGCTGTTTCCGCATACCAAATGTACCTTTTAGCATCACCTATGTTTATCTAACTTATTTTGGGGTATTAAATGGGCAAAGCCCTGAACTGCATATTTGGAAACTTAGACAGCAAAGGACAGATGGCTACCTACTGACTCGACACAATGCCAACATTCGTTTTGTTTTAGGTATTTTACTATTTAGTTTTGGCTGGATTTTATTATTTATTCCTAAATTTAAACGTACCTTGCAAAACCAACTTGCTAACACCGAAATAATTTTAAGGAGACACTTAACAAC
>CAZZKU010000090.1:0-5046 GCA_964654635.1 uncultured Piscirickettsiaceae bacterium
CACCAATAGATTTTAATAAAACTAAACGAATATTGCCTGCTTGTACTTTTTTATCGCTTGCCATTAGGCTTAAAAACTTTTCTTTTGACATTTCTGTTGTCGCTGGTGGCAATAAAGGCAATTTAGCCAATTTAAATATTGCCGCTATACGCTCAAAGTCTGCTTGAGATAAATTACCCAACAACTTTGCTAAATAAACCGACTGCATTATACCTACGCTGACACCTTCGCCGTGCAACCAGTTGCCATAGCCCATGCCCGATTCGATGGCATGCCCGAAAGTATGTCCTAAATTGAATAACGCTCGCATGTCATTTTCTTTTTCATCTTTCGCTACAATATCAGCTTTATTCTGACAAGAACGCTCAATGGCTTCCATCAGAGTAGTGGCATCTCTATTTAATATTGCTGGAATATTTTTTTCTAACCATTCAAAGAAAGGAAAATCGCCAATTAAGCCATATTTAATCACCTCAGCTAACCCAGCTGATAACTCGCGGTCCGCTAAAGTATCTAGCACGTTGGTATCAATAATAACCGCTTCTGGTTGGTGAAAAGCACCAATCATATTTTTGCCAAACGGATGATTAACACCTGTTTTTCCACCAACAGATGAATCCACTTGCGACAACAAAGTGGTTGGCATTTGAATAAAATTAACCCCACGCTGAAAAGAAGCGGCAGCAAAGCCTGTCATATCACCAATAACACCACCGCCTAAAGCAACAAAAGTGCATTTACGGTCAAAGTTATTGGCAATCGCAACATCAAATATTTTATTTAACTCTTCTAAAGTTTTGTATTTTTCCCCATCTGGCAACACCACACAACGTACTTCAAAATCAGCAAACAGAGCTTCTACCTGCTCTAAATACAAAGGAGCAACAGTGGTGTTAGAAACAATCAACACCTGCGTGCCTTTTACATAAGGTTCAATCAACTCCTTGCTTTTCAACAAATCTTGCCCTATAAAAATAGGGTAACTTCTTTCACCAAGCTCAACCATTAAGGTTTTCATTATTTTTTTCACGCTATATTTTGCTCTTCTAATGTGTCTATTATCTGTTTAACCACTTTATAGGCAGAGAGTGTTTCAGTTTCAATAACCAAATCTGCCACTTCTATATAAAAAGGTTCTCTAGCCTTTAAAATATCGGCAAGTACTTTGGCAGGGTTGTCGGCTTGTAATAACGGGCGGTTTTTATCGTGCCTAGTGCGATGAAACAGTGCTTCAGCAGAAGATTTCAGGTAAACCACAAACCCTCTTGAACGAAGATTTTTACGATTTTCTTCATCTAAAATAACCCCGCCACCGGTTGCCAAAACCGCCTCTGGTAACTGTGTCAACTCATCAATTGATGTTTTTTCACGCAGGCGAAAACCGACCTCGCCCTCTATATCAAAAATCATCGGAATCGTTGCTCCCGTTTTTTCTTCAATATCATGGTCACTATCAACAAATTTATAGCCTAACCTGTTTGCCAGTAAACGACCTACAGTTGACTTTCCTGCCCCCATTGGGCCTATTAAAAATATACTTTCTTTATCCATGACACTATTATAACTTAAAACTCTGTTAAAATACGGGATCAGAATGCACAATAAGCTTAAGGAAAACTCATATGCAAGGCTCTCTTTACATTATCTCTGCCCCATCAGGAGCAGGAAAAACATCTTTAGTTAGCAAATTAATAGAACTGGATTCGCAGATTAAAGTTTCCGTCTCTACCACCACCAGAACAATGCGAGAAGGTGAAAAAGATGGCGTTAACTATCATTTTTTAAACATTGAAAAATTTAAAAATAAAGTGGCCGATAATGATTTTTTAGAGCATGCTCAAGTATTTGATAATTTTTATGGCACTTCAAAAAGTGATGTCGAAAGCACTCTTGCACAAGGCAAGGACGTTATCCTAGAAATTGACTGGCAGGGTGCGCAACAAGTAAGAAAACTCATTCCGACAGCCATTAGTATATTTATACTTCCGCCCAGCTTAAAAGAACTCGAAAAACGACTAACGGGGCGAGGAACAGATAGCCAACAAATAATTGATGGACGCATGAAAGAAGCCGTTAGTGAAATGATTCACTATGATGAGTTTGACTACATTATTATTAACAATGATTTTAATATTGCTTTACTGCAATTACATGCTATATTTCAAGCCAACCGCTTGAAAAAAGATAACCAAATTGCTACCCATAAAAACCTAATTAACCAAATGATTAGCCCAAGAAATGATTAACCTTTAAGGACACACTTATGCCTGGCTTTGAAATATTTGACGACGCAGAAAAACAACAAATTCAAGAAGTAATGGACAAAGGATTTACCTTTCGTTACAACTTCGATGGCATGCGCAATGACGTATGGAAAGCTCGTGAACTAGAAGGTATGATTTGCGACAGTTTAAACGTTAAACACGCACACCTAGTTTCTAGTGGAACAACCGCTTTATCCACCGCATTAGCTGCCGCCGGCATTGGTGCTGGCGACAAGGTAATCGTACCTCCATTTACCTTCGTTGCCTCGGTTGAAGCCATTGTTTTAGCAGGAGCCGTGCCTATTTTTGCCGAAATAGATGAAACTCTAACGCTTTCGCCAGCAGGAATTAAAGCGGCTATCAAGCAATACCCAGACATTAAAGCCATCAACTTTATCCACATGTGCGGTGGAATGGGACACATGGACGAAATAAAAGCCATTTGCGATGAGCATAATATCCTACTACTAGAAGATGCTTGCCAAGCAACAGGCGGAAGCTATAAAGGAAAATTCCTAGGGACTATCGGTCAAGTTGGGGCTTTATCGTTTGATTCGGTAAAAACCATTTCTTGCGGTGAAGGTGGCGCGATTTTAACCAATGATGAAACCATCTATAACTATGCACACCAGTATTCAGACCACGGACACGACCATATTGGTTTAGACCGCGGAGCAGAAAGCCACCCGATAATGGGTTCTAACTACCGTATCTCTGAAATGAATGCAGCGGTTGGCGTTGCCCAATGGGGCAAGCTTGAGCGTATATTAGACATTCAGCGTAAAAATAAAAAACGCTTAAAAGACCATTTATCCCAATATAGCGAAGTTTCTTTCCGAGTTATTCCAGATGAATCTGGCGACAACGCAGGGTTTTTAAGCATAATTATGCCAACCGAACAACGTGCGGTTGAAGTGGTAAAAGCATTAGGCGATGAAGGGATTCCAGCGGTGTTTTATTGGTATGCCAACAACTGGCACTACCTAAAAAACTGGCAACACATCCAACAAATGAAAGGACCGGCTAAATTACCAATAGAACTGGTGCAAGACAAACCCGACTACACCAACATTCAAACACCCGTTTCTGATGAAATTATGAGTCGTACTTTTTCAATGCTCATCAATTTATCTTGGACAGAAGACGACATTCAAACTAGACTAAACGCTTTCACAAAAGTTTTTAACAAATAAAAGAGACCAAAACATGAAACACCGTAACTTTAAAACTGTTCCTAAAATGATTTTTGGTCGTGGAAGTTTTGACCAACTAGCAGATGTTGTAAACGAACAACGCCAATCTGAAACTGATTTTGTAGTTTTTTTAGTAGATGAAATCCACAAAAATCGTCCTTTAGCCGAAAGAATCCCTGCACAACCACAAGACCAAATTATTTGGCTAGACATTTCAGACGAACCAAAAACCAAATATGTAGATGCTCTAACCCTTGAAGTACAAGCCTTCGCCAAGAAAAACAACCAAGGCAAAGACCCTGTAAGCGTAGTTGGAATAGGAGGAGGTTCTTCGCTAGACATTGGTAAAGCGGTTGCTCTACTACTAACTAACGACGGCGGTTCAGCTTCCTACCAAGGTTGGGATTTAATTAAAAACCCAGCCGTGCATCATGTAGGCATTCCGACTATTTCAGGAACAGGAGCAGAAGCCTCGCGAACCACCGTGCTAACAGGACCAGATAAAAAACTTGGCATTAACTCCGACTACACTGTCTTTGACCAAATAATTATGGATCCTGACCTTATCGCAGGAGTAGAAAAAGACCAATGGTTCTATACCGGAATGGATTGCTACATTCACAACATAGAAGCCTTAAACGGCACTTACATCAATGAATTTGCCCGTGCTTTTGGTGAAAAATCGTTATCACTATGCAACCAAGTATTTTTAGAAGACCACCCAGATGCCGATGAAAAACTAATGATGGCATCCTACATGGGCGGGCAATCTATTGCCTATAGCCAAGTAGGAGCATGCCATGCCTTATCTTACGGGCTATCTTATGTATTAGGCTTCCATCACGGTATTGGTAACTGCATCGTATTTAACGTACTAGACGACTACTACCCAGAAGGGGTGCAAGTTTTCCGAAAAATGCTAACTAAGCACAATATAACCCTACCAAAAGGCGTTTGTGCAAACATTAGCGAAGAGCAGATGCAAAAAATGATTCAAGTATCATCAGGTCTTGCCCCACTTTGGGACAACGTTTATGGGCCAGATTGGCAAGAGAAAGTAACCCCTGAACTACTACGTTCTTTATTCTCTAAGATGTAATTAAAGAGTCTAAAACCATGAAAATTGTTGCCATTATTCCTGCTAGGTACGCCTCATCTCGCCTACCAGGAAAACCACTAAAAACCATTATTGACAAACCGATGATTCAGCACGTATTTGAAAGAGTATCTGCTGCCAAAGGGTTAGATGCCGTTTATGTTGCCACCGACGACAAACGCATTAAAACCGCCGTAGAATCTTTTGGCGGACAAGTCGTCATGACCCCACCAGAAGCCGAATCAGGCACAGACAGAATTGCAGAAGCTGCCAAAACACTCAACCTAGCAGATGAAGATTTAATCATCAACATCCAAGGCGACCAACCACTGGTTCACACCAGCTCAATTGAAGCGGTTATATCCCCTTTTAAAGCCGCAAACTACGACGGCTCTTTTGAAATGTCCACCCTCTCTTTTAAGATAGTAGTGGCAGATGAAATAACCAACCCCAAAGATGTTAAATTAGTCACCGACAACAACGGCATGGCACT
>CAZZKU010000091.1:0-4855 GCA_964654635.1 uncultured Piscirickettsiaceae bacterium
TATCTAACCAAAAACTCAATCAAAAACCCAACCAGGAACCTGAACAAAAACCCAATAATGAACCTAGTTTGTCATTAAGCGAACGTATCCAAAAACCCTTCCGTGGCGACCTTGACCAGCTTAGAGAACGTCGAATTATTCGCGTCTTAATTAGCCACACTAAAACCAACTTCTTCTTAACGTCAAAAGGCTTTCGGGGTCTTGAATACGACCTGCTAACTGCCTACGAAAGTTACTTAAATCGTGGCCCTAAACGGCAACGTTATGAAACCCATTTAAGCTTTATCCCCGTTCCTTTTAGCGAACTACTACCTAAGCTTCAACAAGGTTATGGTGACATTGCCGCATCGGGCTTAACCATTACCCCCGAACGGGAAAACCTGGTGGACTTTACCCTTCCTTACATTACTAACGTTAAAGAAGTTTTAGTGTCTAACCTTAATGCCCCTGAAATAAGTAAACTAGAAGAACTCTCTGGTAAACAAATAATTGTCGTTGCTAACAGCAGCTACATTATTAATTTAACAAAAGCCAACCTAAAGCTTGGTTTACTTGGCTTAGCTCCTATTGAAATAGTGAAAGCAGACCCTTTACTTGAAGCCGAAGATTTATTAGAGCTGGTCAACGCTAATTTGTACGATTATACCGTGGTTGATAATCACATCGCTGCCATTTGGGCAGAAGTGCTTAATAATATCGTTATTCACTCCGACCTTGTTTTTAATAGCAACTCTAATATAGCTTGGGCAATTCAAAAAGATTTGCCTAAGCTAAAAGCATCTCTTAATGGATTTATCCAAAAATATGCTAAACCAGGACGTTTATTAGGTAATACGGTTTATAAAAAATACTTTAAAGACCCCTACTGGATAAAACAACCCTTAACCCATGACCTACTTAAAAAAGTGGACTGTTTAGAATATTATTTCAAAAAATATGGAGAATTTTATGAATTTAACTGGCACCTTTTGGCAGCACTAGCCTACCAAGAATCTCGTTTTAAACAAGGAAAAACTAGCCATGCAGGTGCTGTAGGAATAATGCAAATAAAACCATCAACAGCAAAAGACAAAAACGTTAATATTAACAACATACATAAAATTGAAAACAATATTCATGCTGGCGTTAAATATTTAGCATTTTTAAGAGATCGTTACTTTTCTAGCGAAAAATATACAGAAGAAGAACAAATCAACTTTGCCTTAGCAGCTTACAATGCCGGACCAAGAAGAATACTGCGACTACAAAACATTGCCGGAAAAAGGGGCTTAGACCCTTATCGCTGGTTTTATAATGTAGAAATAATTGCTAGGGAAGATATTGGGCATGAAACGGTCAACTATGTCACCAGCATCCAAAAGATGAAACTATTTTTAAAGTCTTCGCACAATTTAGATAGAGACCGAAGAAATTTTCTTAGTAACAAGGTGCAAGACAAAACAAAAAATTCAACGGCGACACAAACTAAGGACGATAAACCTTAATATTAGTAAAACCCTCATCAGCCAACAACTTCGCGTGTAACTGACTCATTATCCCCTTATCACAATAAAGCAAATACTCTTTAGCTTGGTCTAAATTTTTAAACTGTCTTTTCAGTTCAAAAAATGGAATTTCAAGACAAGCAGAATCTAACCCAAGAGGTTGAGATTTAACCTCTTCAGGCTTCCTAATATCAATCACAACTTCTGATGACAATTCTGTAACAACATCTATAACTGCTTTTTCATTTATATCCTGAATAATAGTATCAACCGCAACAGACACACTCTCTGCAACCGCTTTATCTAAAATGGAATAATCAAAGCGAGACGCCTCTTTTTCAACCCGCTTAAAAGAGCCATTAATAACAGGGTTTTTTGAAATAACTCCACAGTATTCAGGAATACTTTCTGCATAATGGCGAGTGCCAATTTTATCTGCCATTGCCATAATATCGGGTTTATCCATTGTTGCTAATGGGCGCAAAACCAGTTTTGAAGTTGCCTGGTCTATCAGAGCTAAGTTACGCAATGTTTGGCTAGAAACCTGGGCGACACTTTCGCCAGTAACCAACGCATCAATTCCCATATTATCAGCCACACTTTCTGCCGCTTGTAACATCAACCTTTTTAGCATTACGCCCATGTAACTTTCATGACAAGAATTAAACAATTCCGCAACAACACCTTCAAAAGGCACGCTAACAAACTGCACCCTATGCGAAGAAGCATAATGTCGCCACAAATAAAAAGCAACTTGTTTAACCCCTATTTCATGGGCATCTCCACCCAAATTAAAGAAAATATAATGGGTTTTAACCCCGCGTTTAATCGTTAAATAACTAGCAATAGTAGAATCAAACCCACCTGACATTAAAGACAACAGCTCTCCTTGAGAACCCAAAGGAAAACCACCCAAGCCTTTAAAGCGTTTTTCAATTACGTTTAATTGATGTTGATGATATTCAATTTCTATTTTAACTTGAGGGTTATGTAAATCGACCCCCGTAGGATTACCTAAATTATAGATATAACTACCCACAAAACGTTCAATCTCAAACGAAGTGAAATCATGCGTTCCCGTTCTCTTTACTCGAACAACAAATGTTTTATTTTCAATTCTAGCCACCGCTGTTTGCGCAACAGCCTGTGCAATTTCTTCTAATGAATGGGCTTCCGATTGTAATGCCTGTAACACCTGTTCAACACCAGGGGTTTTTATCAAAACATTTAACACATTATCCGCTATTTCATCATCACAAAAAACTTCAATCTTATCCGAAAAACGCTTGGTCTCAATTGATTGATTAATTCTTAACAACTGAGTTCGCAAATTATCATTCAATTGGCTAACCATCTTTTTCTTAACCGCTGTACCTTTAACCATAATCTCAGGAAAAAGCTTAATTATAAATTTCATATCTAAATAAAGTCTTAGTAAATTTTAAAAGAGCATTATAGGTTATCAGGTAGGGTAATCCTTGAATTTTTTGCCATTCACTGTTATCCTTACGCCAAATTTTTTTAAATCCAACATAGAGAGAAACTCAATGAAAAGACTAGACCAAGTACTATCTGCTGATGGCGTAAACGCTGAACTGGAACTAGTAATCAAAGACATCATGGTTGCTTGTAAAAACATTGACTACAAGTTAGGACAAGGAGATTTAGCGGGAATACTAGGAACGACTGAAGACGAAAACGTCCAAGGTGAAACCCAAAAAATGCTAGACGTTATCTCTAACGACCTTCTAAAAGACATTCTAGTTGCAAACCCATACGTTCGTGGCGTTGGTTCAGAAGAAGAAGATTACACTATCGCTGCTAACGCAGGTGGTAAATACCTAGTCACTTTTGACCCGTTAGATGGTTCTTCAAACATTGATGTAAACCTTTCTGTAGGTACCATTTTCTCTGTACTTGAAGCACAAGACGATACCGCTGGTGACAACCAAGAAGTATTCCTACAAGAAGGTCGCAAGCAAGTTGCCGCAGGTTACGTTCTTTACGGACCATCTGCCCTACTGGTTATGACCACAGGAAAAGGCGTTAACTTATTTACCCTTGACACAAATATTGGTGAATTCGTACTAACCAAAGAAGCACTACAAATTCCAGAAGACACCGCAGAATTTGCAATCAACATGTCAAACCAACGTTTCTGGGAACCAGAAATGAAACAATATATTGACGATTGCCTACAAGGAGAAGAAGGTCCACTAGGCAAACGCTACAACATGCGCTGGGTAGCCTCAATGGTTGCAGAAGTTCACCGTATTCTTATTCGTGGTGGTATCTTCATGTACCCTTATGACAGCCGTGACCCATTAAAAGCAGGTAAACTTCGTCTAATGTACGAAGGAAACCCAATGTCAATGATTGTAGAACAAGCTGGTGGAGCATCATCAACTGGTCGCATGGACATAATGGACGTAAAACCTAAAGGTATCCACGACCGTGTACCAGTGGTACTAGGATCTAAAAATGAAGTTGCTAAAGTAGTGGCTTACCACACCAAGTAATAGCATTCAGTTCAACTAAAACACCCGCTATTGCGGGTGTTTTAGTTTTTAATACAATTTAATAAAAAAGGAAACACCATGGGTTACTCAGCCGTTCCAGCAGGAAAAAATTTACCAAATGATGTTAATGTAATAATTGAAATTGCCGCATTTGCAGCACCAATTAAGTACGAAGTAGATAAAGAGACCGACCTAGTATGGGTAGATAGATTACAAGGTACAACCATGTCCTACCCCGCCAACTATGGCTACATCAATAACACGCTTTCAGACGATGGCGACCCTGTTGATGTACTCGTAGTAACCCCACACCCACTACTAGTTGGTTCAGTAATTCGCTGTCGCCCAATTGGAATCTTTAAAATGACCGACGATGGTGGTGAAGACGCTAAAGTCATTGCTGTTCCTATAGACAAACTAACCTCTATCTACAAAAACATCAAAAAAGTAGAAGATATCCCTATGCTAAAAGAGCAAGTAGAACACTTCTTTAGCCACTACAAAGCACTAGAACCAGGAAAATGGGTAAAAGTAAAAGGCTGGGGAGATGTAGAAGATGCTCGTCAAGAAATATTAAACGGCGTAAAAGCGTATCAAAAATAAAAGGAAATAAAAAATGGTGCCTCCTCTGTGACTTGAACACAGGACCTACCGATTATGAGTCGGGTGCTCTAACCAACTGAGCTAAGGAGGCATATAAAAACAGCTTAAGGTTAAACTGTTTAGAAAAAAAAAGCCAGCATAAACTGGCTTTTTTCACAATTAAACTAAGTAAAGTAAATAGCCAACTGATAAATTGGTGCGGAAGGAGAGACTCGAACTCTCACACCAAAGGCACCAGAACCTAAATCT
>CAZZKU010000092.1:0-4850 GCA_964654635.1 uncultured Piscirickettsiaceae bacterium
GAAATAGAAGCAATAATTAATGCTACCATCACTTCTATCAGGCTAAACCCTTTGTTTTTGGCAATAGAGGAACTCATTTAATTTAACGCTTTTTCAGTTAATTCAAATTCTAATATTTCATTCCAACTAAGCTGATTAATTGTTTTGCCTAGCTCAAATGCTATTTTTCCTGCCTTTACCTCGCCACTAGGCCAACAAAGCCAGCCAGCCGACTCTAGCCCGTATTGTTTGGCTAACTGCTTACTTAATTGCCAGCTAATTTTTATATTTTCATTCCACTGCAAGGCATCTGTATTGCGAAAAAAATCTGCTACTTGCCATTGTTTGTCTACTAATTTAAAAAACTCAATGCCATCTTTCTTCGGTACTAGCGCATAAATATGTTGATCAAAAGTCGCTTGGTCACACATGGCAATTAACGCTCCTTTAAAAGCAATGGTTTGCTGGCGTAACGTTGCCGATTCGTTTGGTTTTAACGACAACACTGCGGAGGCTAATAAAACCGAGACAATAACCACCACAACCATTAATTCAATTAAGGTAAAACCAGCTTGATTAGGTGTTTTATTCATAAAAACATGCTTTAAAACCCTATAAAACCCTAAAATCGCCAGGGGTGGGGTCTAAGTTAGCTATTAAATTACTTATTCCAGTTACCAATTGTTGCATCAATGCCTTCTCCACCCTCTTCGCCATCTGCTCCTAACGTGTAAAGGTCATAAACACCATGTTCACCAGGAATAATATAAAGATAGTCATTGCCCCAAGGATCTTTTGGTAAGGATTGTAAATAACTTTGCCATTTTCTAGGTATAGGTTCTTCTGTTGGTTTAGTCACCAGTGCTTCTAAGCCTTGTTCGGTTGTTGGGTAGCGATAGTTGTCTAATTTATACAACTGCAAGGCAGAAGAAATCGCCTCTATGTTTTGCTGTGCTTGTACTTTACGAGCTTCATCGGGTCGGTCCATAATATTGGGCAAAACCACCGCGGCTAAAACCGCCAGAATAACCACCACAACCATTAATTCGATTAGAGTAAAACCCCTTTGCTTGTTATATTGCTTATTGTATTGCTTGTTCTTTTGCTTGTTATATTTCATTTATCAGTCTCTTTTTAAAAATTATTAAACCATCTGGTTCATTTCAAATATCGGTAACATTATCGCTAATACTATTGTCATAACGACTCCACCCATTACTAAAATCATAATAGGTTCAATTAAACTAACTAACGTTGTGGCACTATTCTCTACTTCAGACTCATAATGAGAAGCACCTTTTAACAACATAACATCTAGCTTACCAGCACCCTCACCTGTTTGCACTAGGTTTAACAGCAGTGCAGGAAAAAAATCAGCATTTTTCATAGCATCTTGTAATTTATGCCCTTCTCGTACCTGCTCACCCATCGCTAATACTTTATTTTTAAGTGGTAACAAAGTCATTACTTCGGACGAAATCTTTAACGCTTCGGTAACTGCTACACCACTAGAGAGCAATACGCCCAATGTTCTAGCCCAGCGAGCGGTGGTGGCATAAATTAGAAAACGTGATAAAACTGGGATTTTTAACAGTACATTATCTCTTTTAATTTTCCATCTATCTTTTCGCATCATCGAATTATATAATACATACAATCCAAACATAACTACACCAATAACGTGCCACTGTGCTTGCATAAACTCACTGGCGGTTAATAAATTTTGGGTTAAGGCAGGTAAATCGTGTTCCATATTATCAAATACAGTGACTACTTTTGGCACCACAAATATCATCAAAAAGAACACAATCACAACCGACATAACCACCATAATTGTTGGGTAAATTAGAGCGGACTTTAACTTTTTATTTAACTTAGCCCGTTGTTCAATAGAGTCGGCTAAACGCAATAAAACTTGTTCTAAATGCCCTGATTCTTCGCCCGCTTTAATAGTGGCTACAAATTCTTCACTAACTTTATAGTTAGACAACTTCATAGCATGGGCTAAAGAATAGCCTTCTATAACCTTGCTATACACCTGGGCTAAAAAAGTACGAACATGCTTGCTATCGGCTTGCAATGATACCGATTTTAAGGCTTGAGTTAATGGCATTCCTGCTTCTAGCAAAGTATAAAGCTGACGAGTTAATAGGGTTAAATCGTTGGTTTGTATTTGTGGCTGAAACCATTGTTTTTTAATTGAATCGGTGGATTTAACTTCTACCGACTTTACTTCTAATGGTGTTAACCCTTGGTCGCGTAAAAGTTGGCGAACGTGGCGACCTGAATCGCCATCAATTGAGCCTTTTTTAGCAGAACCTGTTTTGCTTAACGCACGATACTCAAATGTTGCCATACCGCTTACCCTTGGGTAACTCGTAGTAATTCTTCAAGACTGGTATCGCCATTTAACACTAGCTCGATACCACTTTCATTAATAGATGCCACCTTTTCATGGGCATACTTTGCCATCTCTAATTCGGAAGCATCGCTATGAATCATGCGGCGCAAGGTGTCGTCAATTTCAACCAGCTCATAAACCCCTAAACGCCCTTTATAACCGGTAAAATTACATTTTTCACAGCCCTTAGCATGGTGAATTGTAGCCTGATTAACTGCCAAAACTTCGCATTCCTTTTCATCAGCATCTTCTGCTACCTTGCAAGCGGAGCAAAGTCTTCTAACCAACCGTTGAGCCATCACACCTAACAAACTAGTCGAAAGTAAAAAAGGCTCAACGCCCATATCTCGTAACCGAGAAATTGCACCAATCGCGGTATTGGTATGTAAAGTTGAAAGCACCAAATGCCCTGTTAAAGAAGCTTGTACCGCAATTTCAGCCGTTTCAACATCACGAATTTCACCAATCATCACCACATCAGGATCTTGGCGTAAAATTGCTCTTAGCCCTTTAGCAAAAGTCATCTGAGCCTTGGAATTTACTTGGGTTTGGTTAATTCCTTCTATGTTGTATTCCACCGGGTCTTCCACCGTCATAATATTACGGTGGTTACTATTTAAACGGCTTAAAGCACCATATAAAGTAGTGGTTTTACCAGAACCAGTTGGCCCAGTTACCAATAAAATTCCATGTGGCTTTTTAAGCAACTCTTCTAAAACAGTTAGTTGATTAGCAGGCAAACCTAAGTCAGACAAATTAAGCCTGCCAGCACTTTTGTCTAACAAACGCATGACAATTCGCTCACCAAAACTAGAGGGAATAGTTGAAATACGCAAATCAACCGCACGACCACCCAATTTGGTAGCAATTCTGCCATCTTGCGGCAAGCGTTTTTCAGCAATATCTAATTTAGCTAAAACTTTAATCCGCGAGGCAAGCATATCTGCCAGCTCATTTTGCGGGGTTAATACCGTTTTTAACTGCCCATCCATTCTAAAACGAATGCGTAACTGGGTTTCAAAAGGTTCAATATGAATATCAGACGCATTACTGCGAATGGCTTCTGCCATAATCGCATTCAGTAGCTTAATAATAGGGGCATCATCAGAGCTATCCAACAAATCTTCAGCTTCACTGGCTTCTGCCGCCACGGTGGCTAAATCAATTACATCTAAATCATCCATATTTTCAATAGAAGTTGAATCTGAATGAGTATAAAGCGTTTGCAACTGCTGATCCAAAGATTCACGTGAAACCTTTTCTAGCTTTATTTCAACATCACCCTGCACCCGTTGAGCTTCAATAATCGCCTCAATGGGTGTCGCATCGGTAATTAACAAACAGACCAACTGCTCAGACTCACGTACCGCTACTAGGTTATTCTTGCGGGCAAAGCTAAAGGGGAGTTCGGTGCTCATAAATCTAAAATATCATTTTCATAATCATAGCCACTGTTGACTTTAGGAGCTTTTTTAGCCGCTTCAATCTCTAACTGTCGCTGTTTCTCGGCTTCAATCTCCGCACGTTCTTTTTTAGTAACATAAGGAGTGGCAGGAATACTATCTTTCCATTGTTCAATACTCGGTAGATGCGGGCGAAGCCCTTCTAACAGACCCAAGTCATTTTCTAACAAGTTTTGTTCATCCTGACGTATTAAGCGATATTTTTTATTGCTGTAATAACTGCTCATGGTATTATCACGAACAATAACAGGACGTAAAAACACCATTAAATTCACTTTTTCACGCACGTTTTGTTTAGAGGTAAACAAAGCACCTAATAACGGAAGATCACCCAAAACAGGCATTTTCTTCTCCACTTCAGTTTCTCTTTCGTTTAATAGACCACCTAGAACAATCATGTGACCATCGGCAACAATAATTTTAGTTTTAATTTGGCGTTTGGTGGTTTGTAAATCAACCGCATCACCTTTAGGCAGAACGTCTGAAACCTCTTGATCGATTTCTAAGAACACCTCATTGCCCTCGTTAATTTGTGGCTTAACTTTTAGTTTTAAACCAACATCTTTTCGCTCAATAGTATTAAAAGGATTGCTGGGTGTCGTTCCGCCACTTGTACCGGTGTAAGACCCTGTTTGAAAAGGAACTTCTCGCCCAACAACAATCTCAGCTTTTTCATTATCTAGCGTTAAAATAGTCGGTGTAGCTAAGATATTAGATCTTGAATCGGCATTTAAAGCTCTAATTAAAGCTCCCCAACCTTGGTTGTTTGCACCAATTTGCCCGACTGCCATACTGGCTCCCGAACCCAATGCTGCGGCAGCCGCCGCTGGGTTGGATGCCGAACCTAATAAGGCAGGAATTGTTCCAGAAAAATCAATCATTCCTACGCCATTTGGACCATTAGCAACCCACTCCACACCTAGCTCTGCTTGCTTGGATTCAGACACTTCAACCAAAATAGCTTCTATTAACACTTGAGCTCGGCGAATATCTAACTGCTTAATCAC
>CAZZKU010000093.1:0-4833 GCA_964654635.1 uncultured Piscirickettsiaceae bacterium
AAAAAAATAGGTATCTTATAGAATGTTTTTCAGCAAAAACCTATTTAGCTTGTTAAAATAAGAAATTACTTTAAAAACACTGGAAATTTAGCATGTTGCAAAGAACTTTTTCAATAATCAAGCCCGATGCCGTTGCTAGGAACTTGATTGGTCAAATATTAACCAAATTAGAAGAAAAGGGTTTAAGTGTAGTCGCTTCTAAAATGATTCATTTATCTGAAGAGCAAGCCGCCGGATTTTATGCAGAGCATAAGGATAAGCCTTTTTACCCTACCTTGTTAAAAAACATGATATCAGGTCCGCTTATCGTTCAAGTTTTAGAAGCTGAAAATGCGGTTGAACTAAATCGTAGCATAATGGGCGCAACCGACCCTGATAAAGCTGCCGAAGGTACATTACGCAGGTTGTTTGCGATTTCTATGCAACAAAATTCAGTGCATGGTTCCGACTCTATTGAAAGTGCAAAGCGTGAAATAGCTTACTTTTTTGATGAGTCGGAAATCTTTGAACGTTAAAAGTATGGATTTAATGTTTGAAGATGAAAAAATCGCCAAAGACTCTAGTGTTGTTTATGACGGACATGTGGATTTATTGGGTTTAGATAAGGACGGTCTAGCTAAATTCTTTGTAAGTATTGGTGAAAAGCCGTTTCGTTCAACTCAAATAATGAAATGGATTCATCAGTTTGGCGTATCTGATTTTGATGACATGACCAATTTAAGCAAGGCGTTAAGAGAAAAGTTAAAATCGACTGCTATTATTCGTACCCCCAAAATTATAGCTGAACAAAAATCTGCTGACGGAACCATTAAGTGGTTATTAGAAGTTGATCAAAAAAATTCAGTTGAAGCTGTGTTTATTCCTGAAAAAAATCGTGGAACCTTGTGTATTTCTTCACAAGTAGGTTGTGCTTTAGATTGTGGTTTTTGTGCAACGGGCAAACAAGGTTTTAACCGTAACCTAGAAAACTGGGAAATAATTGCTCAAATGTGGGTTGCTAATAAAGCATTGGGCTGTAAACCAAAAGAAGAACGAATTATCTCAAACGTGGTTTTTATGGGCATGGGCGAACCTTTATTAAATGTAACCCACACCTTTCCAGCGGCAAGAATATTAATGGACGACAATGCTTACGGCTTGTCAAAACGTCGAGTTACGATTTCTACAGCAGGTGTTGTGCCTGCCATTAGAAAAATTAAGGAAGCTTTGGATGTCAGTTTAGCTATTTCACTACATGCCCCTAATAATGCTTTAAGAGACGAGATAGTTCCTATTAATCAAAAATATTCATTAGAAAAGCTAATGCCTGCACTTTATGATTATGTGGAAGGTGGACACAGTAAAAAGCACGTGACTATTGAGTATGTGATGTTAGACAAGGTTAATGATCATGTTTCACACGCAGAAGAAATGGTTAAACTCTTAGGCGATTTACCTTGTAAAATTAACCTTATTCCGTTTAATTCGTTTGAAAATTCAGGTTATGAACGTTCTTCTAATAATGCCATTCATCGTTTTAAAGACATATTGCTAGCAGCAGGGCTAAAATGTACGGTACGTCGTACCCGTGGCGATGATATTGATGCCGCCTGTGGGCAGTTAGCAGGAAAGGTATCTGATAGAACTAAAAGAACTTTAAAAGCCGTAGAAATAAAGAGAGTAGGCTAGAAAATGTCAAATAAAATAGCTTCTATCCGTGGTATGAATGATTGGTACGGAGAAGAATCACAGGTGCTAGATTATATTGTTAAAACTGCAGAAGGCGTTTTAAGTCAATATAGCTATCAATCTATTCGACTACCGATAGTAGAAAAAACAGAATTATTTAAACGCTCTATTGGTGAAGTAACTGATATTGTTGAAAAAGAAATGTACACTTTTGAAGACAGAAATGGTGATAGCTTAACATTACGCCCAGAAGGAACTGCCGGTTGTGTTAGAGCGGTTATTCAAAATGGCTTAACTCACAATCAAATTCAAAAACTATATTACACGGGACCTATGTTCCGTTACGAACGTCCACAAAAAGGTCGTTACCGCCAGTTTACCCAGTTTGGAGTAGAGGTGTTTGGCTTGGCAGAGGCGGATATTGATGCCGAGCTAATTATATTAAGTGCTAAATTATGGGAAAAACTAGGTTTAGATAACTTAGAATTACAAATTAACTCGCTGGGCAGTCATCAAGCTCGTCAAGATTATAAGGTTAAACTGGTTAGTTATTTAACCGAACATAAATCAAGCTTAGATGAAGATAGTTTACGCCGTTTGGAATCAAACCCTTTAAGAATTTTAGATACTAAAAATCCAGATTTAAAAGAGGTCGTTGAAGGTGCTCCTAAGCTGATTGACCATTTAGATAAAGAGTCTTTAGCCCATTTTAATCTGTTAAAATCTTATTTAGAAGATGCTGGTGTTGAATACAAGATAAATACAAACCTGGTTCGTGGTTTAGATTACTATAATAAAACCGTATTTGAGTGGGTTAGCACCGAGCTAGGTGCACAAGGAACCGTTTGTGCCGGTGGGCGATACGATGGTTTAGTAGAACAAATTGGTGGTAAACCTGTACCAGCAAGTGGGTTTGCAATGGGGCTTGAAAGATTAATGTCTTTGTTAATAGACAAAGAATTAGTGCCTGAAAATCCTGTTGCAGATGTGTTTGTAGTGGCAGTAGGGGAAGAATCTTTACGCCCAGCGATGATTATTGCAGAACAAATAAGAGAACAGTTTCCTGATTTGAAAGTGCAAATGAACTGTGGTGGTGGTAGCTTTAAGAGCCAGTTTAAAAAGGCAGACAAATCAGGTGCAACAATTGCTTTAGTGTTGGCGGAAGAGGAAGTAAATAAACAGCAAGTTGCGATTAAATTCTTACGGGAAGAAAAACCACAAGAAACTACTAATTGGTCTGAGATAGATGCTAAAGTAGCTAAAATTTTTGCTAACTATAAATAAATTAAAAAAGAGAGTTTTATATGAATTACGAAACAGATGAAGAACAAATTGCTGCCATTAAAGAATGGTGGAAAAAAAATGGTACTAAACTATTAATTGCTTTACTTGTCGTGGCAGGAAGTTGGTCAGGTTGGATATTTTATCAAAACGATAAAATGAAAAAATCGGCGAATGCGTCGGCCATTTTTGAAGCCATGCAAATTAGTTTAGAGCGAGGAAATTTTTCTGATATTTCACGTGAAGGGCTTAAGCTACTTTCGGAACAGCCAGCCAGTCCTTATGCAGCGGGGGCTTCATTTCTGTTAGCTAAGCATAGTTTGCAACAAAACAAACCAGAAGAAGCTAAAAATCATCTTCAATGGGTAGTGGATAACAGCAAAGATCCTTCTTTGGTGCTAATAGCTCAAATAAGAAAAGCCAATTTATTAATTGATTCTGCACAATACGAACAAGCAGAAAGCCTGTTGTCAGCAATAAACGTAGCAGATTTATCTAAAGCAGAACAAGGAAATTTGGCTTATGCAAAAGCAACTGTAGCTTTAAAAACTAATAACATAACTGAAGCGATTAGTTTATTGACCGAAGTCGTTAATAATTCAGCAACATCGACCAATCTACTAAATTTAGCTCAATTACAGCTAGATGATTTAGCTCAATAAAGCTTCAACTGGTTTAAAATATGTTTATTCGTTTAACCTCTTTATTTGGTTTACTTTTATTATTACACGCTTGTACTAGCCCTAAAGTGGTTCGGGTACCTGCTCCATTAGTAGAAATGTCCTCTCCCTATCAAGTTGACCTATTGTGGCAACTCCGTTTTGATAGTTTTAAATACTCAGACAGTGAAGGTTTATATTTTGCACAGGATGAGAACAACGTTTATTTTGCCAACCCAAATGGGGTTTTAACCTCTGCTTTAAAGGAGAGTAATGGGCGTTGGACAGACCAAGTAAACTGGCAATTAAAAATTAACGAATCCATTGTTTCAGGGCCTAAATTAACCAAACAAGGGCTTATTGTTGGGACAGCAAAAGGAAGTTTATTTTTATTAAAACCAGAAGATGGTTCTATTCTTTGGCAAACACAATTATCAAGTGAGGTGTTAAGCCGAGCAGTTGTTAATAATTCAGCGGCTTTTGTAAGAACCGTTGATGGAAAATTATATTCAGTAAATTTGCAAACAGGTTCAATAAACTGGGCGACTGAACGCTCTATGCCTAATTTATCCTTAAGAGGAATTGCCCCAGTAACTTTATATGAGGACACTCTATATGTTGGTTGGGAAACAGGTAAAGTTGAAGCAATAGATGCAAGAACGGGTGAAATGATTTGGCAGACACAGGTATTAATTCCACGTGGTCGAACCGATTTAGAAAGATTGGTTGATATACAAGCTGAATTGATATTACAAAATAGACGACTTTATGTTTTTGGCTACCAAGGTAAGCTAGTTGCGTTAAACCCAAGTAATGGTAACTTGTTTTGGTCTAAAGATATTTCGGGTTATAGAGACTTTATCCTCGATGAAAATGCACTCTACTTGGTTGATGAAGATGATATTTTAATGGCTTTTGACTTATTTAACGGAACGCTTTTATGGAAGCAAGAAAATTATCGTTATCGCCTGTTAGTCGATTTAACTTTTTTTGATAATAATCAAATATTGTTAGCCGATGGTTTCGGTTATTTTCATTGGATAGATAAATTAAATGGTACGCAAATAGCTCGGGCAACACATGTTGAAATCGACAGGCAAGGTCAAAAAATAGTTAGGGTATGGGTAGAAGAGCATAAACTGTATGTTCAAGATATTCATGGTTATATTTCAGTTTATCAAGTCCGTATTTCAGACTGGTATGAATTTAATCACCCTAATAATCC
>CAZZKU010000094.1:0-4727 GCA_964654635.1 uncultured Piscirickettsiaceae bacterium
CTACTCTCGGGGTGTCGGTAATATAACGCATAAAAACCGACTGAGATGGCAGTAATAATGCCAAACCCGTTGAACTTGAACTGGTTCATACCAGCGTAGGGAAGAGCGACGCAAGCATGTCTGAAACAAAACCTTGCCCGCTTCTCTGCTTTTAAAAAACACTGATACTCAGAATTTATAAGAGAGAACGATTATGAGCAGCACCTTTAAAGACTCTTTACCTGCATCAAACGACATTCTAACCACCCACCCTCTACCCGCTTCTAAGAAAATTTATTTAGGCGGAAAAATCCACCCTGAAATCCGTGTTCCTTTGCGTGAAATTACTCTTACCAATGGCGATAAAGTAACTGTCTATGATACTTCTGGTGCTTATACCGACCCGAACATTGAAATTGATGTTGTCAAAGGGCTGCCGCCTATCCGTAAAGACTGGATAACTAAACGTGGTGATGTTGAAGAATACGAAGGACGTATTATTGACCCGAAAGACAATGGCTATAAAAACAGTACCCAAATGGAAACCGCTATTGCTGGTGCTTCTAGCTTAGTTCGTACGCCATTAAAAGCTAAAGCAGGGCAAAATGTTTCCCAAATGCACTATGCTCGCAAAGGTATTATCACCCCTGAAATGGAATTTATTGCCATTCGTGAAAATCAAAACCGTGAGATGGCTGCCAAATACCAAAATGATCCAGAGCGTGAATTTCGCTTACGTGGCGAAACTTATGGCGCCCAGTTACCAGAATTTGTAACCCCTGAATTTGTCCGCAAAGAAGTTGCCGAAGGTCGTGCGGTGATTCCTTGCAATATTAACCACCCTGAATTAGAACCAATGATTATCGGGCGTAACTTTTTAGTAAAAGTAAATGCCAACATTGGTAACTCTGCCACCACCTCTTCTATTGCAGAAGAAGTCGAAAAAATGGTTTGGGCAACACGCTGGGGTGGCGACACCGTAATGGATTTATCAACTGGTAAAAACATTCATACCACTCGCGATTGGATTTTGCGTAACTCGCCAGTGCCTATCGGAACCGTACCTATTTACCAAGCGTTAGAAAAAGTAAACGGCGTTGCCGAAGACTTAACCTGGGAAATATTTCGTGACACCTTAATTGAACAGGCAGAACAAGGCGTTGATTATTTCACTATCCACGCTGGTGTCTTGTTGCGTTATATTCCCATGACCACCCGCCGAGTTACAGGAATCGTTTCTCGTGGTGGAGCGATTATGGCAAAATGGTGTATTTCTCACCATAAAGAAAACTTTTTATACACCCACTTTGAAGACATTTGCGAAATAATGAAAACTTATGACATTTCATTTTCGTTAGGTGATGGCTTACGTCCAGGGTCAGTTGCTGATGCCAATGACCAAGCTCAATTTGCCGAACTAGAAACGCTGGGCGAATTAACCAAAATCGCCTGGAAGCACGATGTACAAACCATTATCGAAGGTCCTGGGCATGTACCAATGCACATGATTAAAGAAAACATGGACAAGCAATTAGACATTTGTAGCGAAGCTCCTTTCTATACATTAGGGCCTTTAACCACCGATATTGCACCTGGTTATGACCATATTACTTCTGGAATTGGTGCAGCGATGATTGGTTGGTTCGGTTGTGCCATGCTTTGTTATGTTACCCCAAAAGAGCATTTAGGTTTACCAAACCGTGACGATGTAAAAGAAGGGCTTATCACCTACAAATTAGCCGCTCACGCTGCTGATTTAGCCAAAGGACACCCTGGCGCTCGTAGCCGTGATGATGCCTTATCTTTAGCCCGCTTTGAATTTCGTTGGGAAGACCAGTTTAACCTTGGTTTAGACCCTGACAAAGCCCGTTCATTCCACGATGAAACCTTGCCTAGAGATTCTGCCAAAGTTGCCCATTTCTGCTCTATGTGCGGACCTAAATTCTGTTCAATGAAAATATCGCAAGATGTTCGTGATTATGCCGATGAAAATGGTATAAACGTTGATGTTGCAGTGCAACAAGGCATGAACGAAATGTCTGATACCTTCAAAGAAAAAGGTGGCGAAATTTACGTTAATGTTATCGACATAACTAGTAAAAATATCTCTATTCCATAATGGAAAACACCACCAAAAGCTTTGGCATAGTTGGCTCAGGGCTGGTAGGAAGGTTGCTCGCAATTAACCTATTACAACAGGGTCATAGCGTAACTTTGTTTGAAGCAGGCAGTGCCAAGGCAGAATTATCTGCTGGCTTGGTTGCCGCTGGCATGCTTGCTCCTCTGTCTGAACTAGAAACCGCTGAATCTATTATTTATGATTTTGGCAAAAAATCTATCCAGCTTTGGCCAAGCATCTTAAAGCAAATTAATGCCGAATCTGCTCTTAGCCTTAAAGGCAGTCTAATCCTGGCACACACCAAGGATAGAGCTGATTTAATTCAGTTTATAGACACTTTAAAAAGCAAGGTAGATGATGCACAACAAATTCAACTACTTGACAACGCCAAGCTTAGCGAACTAGAAACCGACTTATCGTTGCACAACCAAGGATACTTTGTACCGAACGAAGGACACGTTAATGCAGAACAGTTTATGCAAGCCAGCACCGACTATTTACAAGCAAATAAGCAATTAAAGTGGTTTGAAAATACCCCAAAAAGCCAAATTTCGCCAGGGGTGGTCTCTATAAAGCATGATAATGAATTGATTAAACACCAATTTGATTGGGTTTTTGATGCCAGAGGACTCGGTGCAAAAGAAGATATAACCGATTTACGTGGCGTAAGGGGCGAAGTTTTTTGGCTAGATGCGCCTGATGTTAATATCAGCCGTCCCGTCAGATTACAACACCCCCGTTATAAAATTTATATCGTGCCTCGGGCAAATAACCGCTATGTAATCGGTGCAACCGAAATAGAAAGCGAAGACATGAGTCCTATGTCAGTGCGTTCTAGTTTAGAATTACTCTCCGCAGTCTATTCAGTACACCCAGCGTTTGCCGAAGCACGCATTATAAAAAGTTTCGTCAATTGTCGCCCTGCTTTAAACGACAACCTACCAAAAATTGAACACGAGATTAAAGAAAAACGGGGCTTAACTCGGCTTAATGGCTTATATCGCCACGGCTATTTAATTGGTCCGGCCTTAGTTGAACAGGCATTAGAAAAAGTATTCGGAGAAATTTTATGTCACTAATTCAAATTAAACTTAATGGCGAAACCGAACAAATTAAAAGCAACCTAACTATCAGCTCATTTTTAACCGAACAAGGCTATAAAACTGACAAGGTAGCGGTTGCGATTAACCAAGATTTTATACCCAGAAGCCAACATCAAAGCACACTAATTAAGCAAGATGATGCAATTGAAATTGTTGCACCAATGCAGGGAGGTTAAGATGGACAGCTGGAAAATTGGTGGCAAAACCTTCAATAGTCGCTTGTTAATTGGCTCGGCACTCTACCCTTCCCCTGAAATAATGAGCCAAGCTATCAAAGCCTCTAACGCAGGAATTGTCACCGTATCTTTACGCCGACAAGGGGCTGGCGACCAAGCAGGACAAAGCTTTTGGAAATTAATTGAAAAAACAGGTGCAACCGTACTACCCAACACCGCAGGTTGCCACTCTGCCAAAGAAGCGATTAACACCGCCCTAATGGCACGAGAAGTTTTTAATACCAACTGGATAAAACTAGAAGTTATTGGCGACGACTACACCCTTCAACCCAACCCGTTTGAGCTGTTAAAAGCCACCGAAACATTAGTTAAAGAAGGTTTTGAAGTATTCCCCTACATGACCGATGATTTAGTATTAGCCCAAAAACTGGTCGATGCTGGTTGCACTATACTAATGCCCTGGGGTGCACCAATTGGTTCAGGAAAAGGTTTAGTCAACCCCTACGCTTTAACCGTATTGCGAGACCGCTTCCCACAATGCCAATTAATTGTAGACGCAGGTATAGGCAAACCCTCCGATGCAGTACAGGCAATGGAACTGGGTTATGATGGCATACTTCTCAATTCTGCTATCGCCCTTGCACAAAATCCGGTACAAATGGCAAGTGCCTTTAAACACTCACTATCCGCGGGGCGACTAGGCTACTTGGCAGGAAAAATGCAACCCAAAAATATTGCATCGCCCTCCACGCCAACACTAGGCACACCATTTTGGCAACAAAACTAAATTCTCCACTAGGTATTTATGCCATAGCGTCTAGCTATGCAGAGCTTAAGTTGCTATTTGCACAAGGCATTACTACCGCACAATTGCGGATAAAAAACCTACCTGAAAATAATCTAGAGCAAGAAATAATTAACTCTATTTCTCTAGCTAAAAAGTATAGCGCCAAATTATTTATTAACGACTACTGGCAACTCGCCATTCAGCACCAAGCCTTCGGCGTGCATCTAGGGCAAGAAGATTTAGCCAAGCTAAGCCCAAACGAGCTTCAAAAATTACAACAATCCTCTTTACAACTAGGCATTAGCACCCATAACCTAGCTGAAATTGATTTAATACTGCCTTTTAAACCCAGCTACATCGCCATAGGGCCTATATTTAACACCCTATCGAAAAAACTAAATTATGACTGTATTGGTTTAGACAACCTAGCCGAATGGGTAAACAAACTTGCCTATCCAGTTGTTGCCATTGGCGGAATAAACCTACAAAACATAGAATCTGTATTAAAAACAGGGGTTTCAGGGGTTGCCATGATTCAAGCATTTAAAGTACCCCAAGCACAA
>CAZZKU010000095.1:0-4718 GCA_964654635.1 uncultured Piscirickettsiaceae bacterium
AGGGTTGAAGCTCACTTTCAAGATCACGATATTGAGTTATTTTAAATAAATTAAGGACAGAAAAATGAACCCTAAAAAAAACAATCTTGCTACATGGAAGTTTAGCCTTATTTCTTTAATAATTTTGCTGTTTTCTGTATCAACTACAGCACAGGCAGAAGCTGATGATGGAGCGAAAGTAGTTTACCATGTTGATTTTAAAGACCCTACACGCTATTCCGCTACTTTAACTTCAATAAACAATATAATGAACTTTTATGAAAATGAGTTAATGGAAGCAGAAGTACGTCTAGTTTTTGTTGGCTTTGGCTTAAGATTTACCACCGATGATGCTTTAAAAGGAACGCCCTACCAAGCCGACAAAAAATTGCTTGATAGGCGTGCCGAGCTAAAAGGTCGTCTTGATACTCTAATTAAAGTTAGAGGGGTTATCGTAGAACTGTGTGATAAAACTCGTAATGAAATTGAACTGCCCAAAAACAAAGTCTACCAAGGCATTAACTTTGTTGACTCTGGCGTTGGTTCTATCGCCATATTACAATCCCAAGGGTTTGCTTACTTGAAAGTTCAATAAAAACCCAATATGGAAAACCCTGATTCAAACCTAACGCCAATATTACAAAGCTTTGTGACTAAGCAAAACAGTTTTCAACAACATTTCGGGCAGGCTCTAGCTTGGGGACTGCTTTCATTAGTGCTTATTTCTGCCTCTATTGTCATATTACGCTATGGGTTTGACATAGGCTCAATTGCCTTGCAAGAAACCGCCTTATACAACCACGCCATCATCTTCATGCTTGGTTTTGCTTACACCCTGCAACAAAACGAACATGTTAGAGTCGATATATTTTATGCTCAACTTTCCAAAAAACGCAAAGCGTGGGTTGATCTTATTGGAGGGTTAATTTTTGCCCTACCTGTCATGATTTTCATAGCCCTTAATAGTTGGCAATATGTTGCTAATAGTTGGCGTATTTTTGAAAGCTCTGCCGAAGCAGGAGGATTGCCTTTTGTTTATTTATTAAAAAGCGTTATTTTAATTATGCTGTTTTTGCTAACTTCGCAAATAATTTCTGATATTGTTAAATCCTTCTTAACTATAAAACAAACCAAGACGACCACTTAATGGAATATTTATCTCTGCTTTTATTTGCCGTGGTTTTTCTATTTTTAATGGTAGGCTTTCCTGTCGCTTTAACCCTTGCAGGGGCTTCTTTATTATTTGCCCTAATCAGTTCTTTTTTTGGCGTATTTGACATGGCTTTTCTACAAAATGTCCCCAGCCGAATTTATGGGCTAATGAACAACACTATTTTAATGGCCGTGCCTTTATTTGTGTTCATGGGCATCATGTTAGAACAATCTAAAATAGCCGAACAATTGCTAGAAACCATGGATGAAGTCATGCGCGGTTTTAAAGGCGGACTAGGTATTTCGGTTATTATGGTCGGGGCGTTATTAGCTGCCAGTACAGGAATTGTTGGAGCAACTGTAGTAACAATGGGCTTACTTGCCCTACCCACCATGCTAAAACAAGGCTACTGCCCAAAACTGGCTAGCGGAACAATCTGTGCTTCGGGAACATTGGGTCAAATCATTCCGCCCTCTATTGTCTTAATTTTACTGGGCGATGTCCTCTCTTCTGCCTACCAACAGGCGCAATTAGACCAAGGGATATTTTCGCCAGAGACCCTAGCGGTCAGTGACTTGTTTATAGGTGCGCTTTTCCCTGCCATGTTGTTAGTTGTTTTATACATGTTATATGTATTCTTAATGGCTCATTTTAAACCTGAAACCGCTCCAGGATTGTTTGAAAGCCCTCATGCCCTTCAGGGTAAAAAATCGCCAGGGGTGGTAGGCAGAATCCTCTCTAGCCTTATTCCACCAATAGCTTTAATTGGCTTAGTTTTAGGCTCTATTCTGGCAGGGTTTGCTACTCCGACCGAGGCCGCTTCTTTGGGAGCTTTAGGGGCTTTAGTGCTAGCCGCTTTTAAAAAACGTTTGTCGCTAAAAATATTACAAGGGGTGATGCAAAACAGCTTAAAAGTAACCAGCATGATATTTTTAATATTTATTGGAGCAGTTTTTTTCTCACTAACCTTTAAAGGACTAGGCGGAGATGAGCTGGTTAGTGACTTTTTAACTGGATTGCCTGGTGGCGTGTTTACCGCCGTTTTAATCGTCATGCTGTTTATGTTCATACTGGGGTTTTTCTTAGACTTTATTGAAATAACCTATATTATCGTACCCGTTGTTGCCCCCATTTTACTGATGATGGGAGTTGACCCTATTTGGCTAGGTATTATGATTGCGATTAATCTGCAAACCGCTTTCTTAACTCCCCCATTTGGCTTTGCCTTGTTTTACTTAAAGGGCGTTGCGCCTTCAATTAAAACCATGGATCTTTATAAGGGGGTAATACCTTATATTCTAATACAACTATCTGTATTGGTCATTATTGCTGTTTTCCCTGAAATAGTTACTTGGTTACCTGCCACTATTTACAGTTAAAAAACCCACCTTTAACAGATAGATTTCAGTTAGAATAAAGTTAATAATTTTTATAAGGCTATTTTTATAGAATGCAAGAACAGGAATTGCCCACCTACGCATCAAAAAACATTAGCTCTATTGATGCAATTCACCTGTTCAGCCAGCCAGGGCAGGCTCTTGCATTGTTTTCTGAAAAAGGTCAGCCCCAATTATTTAATACCCAATTTATAGAATATTTTCCTAAAACAGAAGCTAATAACAACTTTTACCTAACAACTTTAATTTATAGCGAAAAACGTGATAAAACTAAGTTTAATCTAAAAAACTGGATCAAAGAGTTTTCTCAAACTAAAAAAACTCTGCTCGAATCAGAACAACTTTGGCTAACCCCTAGCTATGGTTTACAAGCAATCCCCGTTTATCTTGAAATAAAAAAAGTTCAACTTGATGACACTGAAAAATTAATTTTAACCATTCATGATAAAAGTTTAGAACGCCAGTTTCACGCCCACCATAAACTAATGCAAGAACACTTTTCAGGTCAATTTATTACCGATAGCAATGGTTTCATCACCCAACCAAACAAAGCTTTTTGTCACTACACTCAGCTAAATAAACAAGAATTAAGCAAGCTTAATTATGTTCTTTGGTTGAAAAAACAAGTTTCTTTTAATGTTCCTTTTGACCAAGTGATGTCCTCTCTTTTAAAACAACACCACTGGAGAGGAGATGTACAAATATTTAATGAGCAGAAAGCAAACTTTACTGCAATTCTAAGTCTTTCTATGTTGGTTGACACTAAAAACAATATTGAACACTTTATTGGTGTCTTACAAGATTTAACCGAAATAAAACAAGCCCAACAGAAAATTAATACACTATCAAATTTCGATGAACTAACTGGCTTAGCTAACCGCAATCAATTAAATAAAAAATTAATTGAATGCTACTCTCAAGATGACCAAACCAAGACTCAATATAGTTTATTAATGATTGGCTTAGAAGGTTTTAATATCATTAACGATACTTACGGTACCAAAGTTGGTGATGAACTCTTGGTACTGGTTAGTAATAAAGTACAACAATTTATAAGCAAACAAGCTGTTTTACTGGCTAGATTAGATGGCAGTCACTTTGCTATCTTATTAAACACAAGGGTAGATGATGAGTTTCTTGCAAGGTCGGAAGTCTCTTATATTGCGAATCAACTATTAAAAGAGATTAAAAGTAAGTACCAACTTGATCAACACTCTTTGCATATTTCTGCCAGCATCGGTGCCAGTTTATTCACGAGTTGTAAAACTGATGGACAGGTTTGTTCTAGTGATAACACCGCTTCAGAGCAACTGATTAATTATGCCAATATGGCATTGTCTGAAGCCCGTAAACAGAAAGGTGATGACTTTTATTTCTTTGAACAATCTTTAGTGGATACTGCTCACAAACACCTAGAGCTAATAGAGGCATTAAACCACTCTGAACTAGATAAAGAATTTCAACTTTACTTTCAAGGTCAAGCCAACGCCGCAGGAGATATTATTGCCGCTGAAACGCTAATAAGATGGTTTCACCCTGTTCTAGGTATCATTCCGCCTTCTAAATTCATTCCAGTAGCAGAAGAAGGAAGGCAAATCATTAAAATAGGCTTATGGGTATTACACAAAGCTTTTTTACAAGCCAAAGCTTGGCAACAACTTAACCCAGAGTTTAGAATGGCTATTAATATTAGCCCCGTGCAATTCCATGAACAAAGTTTTATTGAAATCATTATCGGTTTAGTTAAATTTACTCGTGTGTTACCTACCAGTATCACTTTAGAATTAACTGAAGGGGTATTGATTAAAAATGCCCAGCTGGCTATGCAAAAAATTCAGCACCTGGTTTCACTTGGTTTTGAAGTTTCAATTGATGACTTTGGAACTGGCTATTCTTCTTTAAGTTATTTACAAAAACTACCTATCCATGAACTTAAAATAGACCGAAGCTTTATTGCCCATTTACAAGAAAACCCTGATGATGACGCTATTGTTGAATCCATTGTCCAGCTGGCTCTTAGCAAAAAATTAAAACTGGTTGCCGAAGGGGTTGAAACCAAAGAACAAGCCGACTGTTTAATACAAAAAGAACCAAAAATACTATTACAAGGCTATTATTTTTGTAAACCTATGCCCGCTGAAGAATTTGAACAAAAGCATATCCTTTAGATCTTAATTTTTTAGTTGCAA
>CAZZKU010000096.1:0-4645 GCA_964654635.1 uncultured Piscirickettsiaceae bacterium
TAGGTGTTAAAACCAACGCTCTAGCTTGGTTTGCACCTGGCTTGTTTCCCTTTGATAATAGTTCTAACATAGGCAAAGTAAAGCCAGCAGTTTTACCGGTACCTGTTTGCGCTGCTGCCATGACATCTTTGCCTGCCAGTACCGCTGGAATCGCTTTTTCTTGAATTGGAGAAGGTTTATCGTACCCCTGCTCGGCAATTGCTTTTAAGATGGGGTCGGACAAGTCTAAAGATGAAAACTGCATTAAATTCTACCTAAGTTAGAGAATTGAAAGTGGGTATAATAGGGTGATAAGCTCTAAATAGCCAGTAATTTAAAAAGTGAAGCATATTAAATCTACCTACCAACACATTCATTTAGAATCTGTAAATTCTACTAACCGCTATTTATTAGATTATGTTCAACGAAACGATTTGCCACAACCCATAGTCTGCACCACTAATAATCAAACCAAAGGCTATGGTCAACAGGGAAAAAGTTGGCTAAGCAATCAACATTCTGCCGTTTTTTCTATCGCCCTTCCTGTTACCAAAAAAATAGCAATCAGTGGCATTATTAGTTTAAAAATTTCTGCCATCATTCACCAATATTTAAGCCAGATAACCAACACTAATTTAAAGCTAAAGTGGCCTAACGACTTATATAATCAACACGGCAAGGTAGCAGGAATACTAATTGAAATCGCATCGCTTGCTGAACAAAACACCATGATAATCGGCGTGGGCATCAACAGACTGAGCCACCCTGATATAAACAATGCAGCTCACTTAGCTTTTTTTGAGTTAACTCCTTTCATAAACCAAATATTAAATGCGTTAACTGCCGAAGATTTTTTTTCTGCTAGCCATAAACCCTTAATAAACTATTGGCAACAACATGATTGGTTTCAGCCTAATGAAACGGTTGAACTATTAAATAATCAAACCCAGTTTACTGAACAAGCAACTTACCTAGGAATCAACTCTCAAGGGCAAGCAGAGCTTAAAATAAACAACAATATCCGCAAGCTTTCATCTGGTAGCCTTTCTATTCGTAAAATAAGCTTGTAAAATCACCACTTAAATTAAATTTTTAAGGAAAAAATATGCTCGTTACTCATTCTGGAAGCTTTCATGCTGATGAAATTTTTGCTATTGCAATGGTACTTATGGTCGAAAAAAGACCTATAACTCGTACCAGGGACGAAGAAATAATTAAAGCGGCCGACATTGTACTAGATGTAGGCGCAGTATATGACCCTGCTAACTTACGATTTGACCACCACCAAAACAGCTTTACCCGTGAAAGAGAAGATGGCACGCCCTTTGCCACCGCAGGGTTGGTTTGGGAACACTATGCTAAACGTATTTTTGCCGCAAAAGGGCTAAAGGGAGAATATGAACAAAAATTTGCTCAAAAATGGGTTGATGATAAAATAATTAAAGACATAGATGCAGTTGATAACGGTGTATTTAATACCGACCCACGCCCTTCTGTTTCATTAATCATTGCCATGATGAATGAGCCTTCTGACCAGCCCGAAAAACAAGAAATTGCTTTTTACCAAGCCATAGAACTTACCACCAACATTCTTAATAATTTTATTAAAGCGGCAATGAAAGAAGCTGAAAATATTGTTGAATTAGAAGACTATGCTAAAAAAGTTGATGCGGATGGCATTTTAATTATGGATAAAAACATTCCATTTAAAGACTTTATTCGCTCTCACCCTGAAATAAGACGAGTGGTTTATCCAAGAAGTGAAGAGCAGTTTGGTGTATTTTGCAACGGCAATGAAAACCATCTTCCACAAAAATTTAGGGGCTTAAGAACGGAAGAACTGAATACTGTCACCGGTTTAACCGATACTGTTTTTTGCCATAAATCAGGCTTTATGGCAGTTGCTTTAAGCCTAGAAAGTGTTTTGTTTATGGCTAGAAGTTCTTAATTTATATATAAGATTTATTTAAACTTAACTATTCTTTATAATGATTGGTGATAGGATAACGCCTATCTCGTCCAAAAGCTCGTTTGGTTATTTTGATGCCTGGAGCGGACTGAGCACGCTTATATTCATTTCGATCAATCATTCTAATCACTCTTTCGACTTCTGCTAATTCAATACCTAACTTTTTACTAATGCCTTGCGGACACATATCAAACTTAACGTATTCTTTGATAATCGCATCTAAGGTATCATAATCAGGCAGGCTGTCTTGGTCGGTCTGATTGGGGCGTAATTCGGCAGATGGTGCTCTGCTTATCACCCTTTCAGGAATAACCTTTTTAATGCTGTTTCGGTAGTTAGCAAGCTTATACACTAACGTTTTAGGCACATCTTTTAGCGGAGAAAAACCGCCGACCATATCACCATACAAGGTTGTGTAACCGACTGCCACTTCTGATTTATTACTGGTTGCGAGTACCAATTTTCCTACTTTATTTGAAATTGACATCAATAAAGTTCCACGAATTCTTGCCTGCATATTTTCTTCGGTAACATCATTTGAATAACCAGAAAAACGATTAGATAAGGCAGACTCCATGCTAGAAAATACCGATTCTATCGGAATGCTATGATAATAAACGCCCATTGTTTTAGCTTGTAAAGCGGCATCTTCTATACTAATATCGGCGGTATATTTAAACGGCATCATCACCGCTTCTACATTATCTGCCCCCAAAGCATCTACCGCAACGGCTAGAGTTAAAGCGGAATCTATGCCACCAGAAAGACCTAATAAAGCACCTGAAAAACCATTTTTATGTACATAATCCTTCACGCCCATTACCAATGCTTGGTAGATTCTGGCTTCATCTTCATAAAGACTTGCTTTTTTCCCTGCTAAAAGGGCAACGCTCTGCTCTGTTTTTAACAAGCTCACCAAGTTTAAGCTACTGACAAATTCTTCTGCTTGTACCTGCACTTGACCATCGGCACAAACCGCAAAAGAACCACCATCAAACACCAGTTCATCTTGCCCGCCAACTTGGTTAACATAGACAATAGGCAACTTTGTCTCTGACACTCGCCTTTTAATCACATCAAGTCTATCCTGGTGCTTCTCTAGTGAAAAAGGAGAGGCATTCATAACCAGCAATACATCAGCTCCATTTTCAGCCGCTTGTTGCGCTGGAGAAATTTTCCAGATATCTTCACAGATTAAAACACCAAAAGAAATGCCTTTGTATTCAATAACACAAGGTAAATTAGCCGATGAAAAATAACGTTTTTCATCAAAAACACTGTAGTTTGGTAAATTTTGTTTGATATAACTGGCTTGAATTTTTCCATCTTGAATCCAAGCTGCCATATTGAATCTTTCACCCAAATCGTCCATCATTGGATAGCCAACAACCACTACCGTGTCAGTCACTTTTTGGCTTATTTTAGAAAGGGCTGTATTTACTTGCTGGTATAGGTCTTCCCTAAACAACAAGTCTTCAGGAGGATAGCCCGTAATTGTCATTTCAGGGAAAACAACAATATCTGCTTGAAACTTCGCCACCGCTTCTTTAGCAGACTGAACGATAAGCTCTACATTACCTGAAATATCGCCCACAACAGGGTCAATTTGAGCCATTACGACTTGAATTTTGTCTGGCATGGAGGGTTACCCTTTAAGGAAAGTTTTAATGGTATTTATTTACTATAGCTTTGTAAAGAAAATCTTTTTATTTCCTCTGGAGAAGGAACATGATAGCCTTGTTCTACTGCTTTTTCTTTGCAATAGGTTACAGCAAAATCTAGTAGTTCACCTACCGCTTTATGCCTAAATTTGTGTTTTTGTCGTACATGAGAAAATGGACGAGTAAGCGGTGGGTTTAAGGGAATGGCTTTTAAAGTTTTCAACTTAAGTTCTTTGTTTAGAGATGTACGCGAAACGATTGCAATACCTACATCGGCTTCTACTGCCATTTTAACCGACTCAGGCGAACCCATTTCCATAATAAGATTAAGGTCTGAATAACTTAAACCCTGCTCTTTAATATAATTATCTATAACCGCACGAGAGCCTGACCCCTCTTCACGAGAAATATAGCGGTATTTACGGAATTCTTCAATCGAAATTTTTTCTTTATTGGCTAAAGGATGCCCAACAGGAACAATGAGTACCATTTCATCTATACGGCAAATTTCAACTTCTAGATTTTTATTAAATACAGGAGCCTCAACCACACCCAAATCAATCATGTTGTTTTCAACCATTGCAACAATGGCATCGGTATTGCCTACTTGTAAGCGAATATTAACATCTTCAAACCGCTTTTTAAATGCCCCTAAAAGGCTTGGCAACACATATTCAGCAATAGTCGTACTTGCTCCAATCAACAAACTTCCTGTTACTTCGCCTGTTAATTCTCGAATCTCATTATTCATTTTTTCATAATGTTCAAGAATAAGCTCGGCATAGTCATAAACGATTTTACCCGATTCAGTTAAAGATATTTTGTTGTGGGTACGATCAAACAAACGGGTATTAAAAAATTCTTCTAGCTGCTTAACTTGAAAAGTTACCGCTGGTTGTGTCATATGCAGGGCTTCAGCAGCTTTTGTAAAGCTTAAAACCTTTGCTACTGTAAAAAAAACCTGAAGTCGTCTATCAGCCATTCAATTCCGCCTTTTTTTTGTACACCTAAAGTTACACTATAAAATATATTTATA
>CAZZKU010000097.1:0-4579 GCA_964654635.1 uncultured Piscirickettsiaceae bacterium
TGTCTCACGTATCGGCGGCTTTAGAGGTACCTATGGTGGTTTTGTATCGAGTTACAGATCCTGTGAAAATTGGTGCGAAAGGTACATCGGTTGTTCAGCTAATCTCTCCAGTTGCCAAAGATTATGTTAAAAATTTTCAGAGTATTAAGCAAGAAAAACAGTCTTTAGAAGGGCTTTCAGTTGCTGAAGTTATGAAGGAACTGGTTTAAATATGATGAAAAACTTACTATTATTTGCAGCAAGTAAAGATCAAAAAAAATATTTTGATTCATTGGCAAGCTTTGCTCCTGAAAGAATACAAGTTTGGTGGTATAAGAAAAGTTTTTTGCCTGCTATCACTTTAGATCTGCCAATGGATTTATTGTCAGTTCAAATAGAAGCCATTTTTCAACGTAAAAAGAATTTATCTAAAAACTTAAATAAATCGCCATTTTATTGGTCTGTTTTTAAGTTCTTTAAGTGGCTAGAAGCTATTTTTATGTACTGGGTTTTTTTGCGAGCCTTAAAAAAATATCCGCAGACATTTATAGGGATTTGGAATGGAAAAAAATTTAGACAAGCCATTCTTGTTATCGCAGTTAAAAAGTTAAATAAAAAAACGCTATTTTTTGAAACAGGTCCTTTACCAGGTTATTCTGCAATAGACCCACGAGGAGTAGACTTTTATAGTTCCTTGCCAAGAGATATATCGTTTTATAAACAGCATGTTTGTAGTGAAAAAAACGTAATGGCTTTGACAGAAAATATTACCGATATGCCCTTGCCAAAAACGTTGCCAAAAAGTTATGTGTTTGTTCCTTTTCAAGTTGTAGAAGACAGTAATATTTATCTCCATTCTCCCTGGATAAATAATATGAACTGTTTTTATAGCGAGATTGAAAATATTGCTAAGCAGTTTCCTGAAATAAACTTTGTTATCAAAGAGCATCCTGCTTGTCCAGAAATTTATACCGAATTACATAAGCGAGCTTTGTTAACCAAGGGTCAAATTCGCTTTGTAGAAAATGTTTCGACAGATAGGTTGGTTAGTGGCTGTTCAAGTGTGTTAACAATTAATTCAACGGTTGGTATGGAAGCTTTAATGGCAAGAAAAAAATTGATTGTTATTGGGCAAGCTATATTTGGTTTTTCTGGTTTGGCTAAGGTAGCGACAACAAGAGAAGAGTTGGAGAAAATTTTTAAAGATATTGATAATTTTTCTTTGGATAAAGAGGCTATTAATCAGTATTTTTGTTTCGTTAAATACCAATATGCAGTTGCTGGAGATGCGATGAAATCTCCTTCTAACGAACATTTTTTATTAATGTTAGATAAAATTGAATTGATGCTGGCGGGAAAAGTTAAAGAAGCAATTGGTTGTGAAAATATAAATGAATAGTTCTGTTAATGAACCCGTCTTATATTGTGCCTCTACCCCTTTAAATATCTTGACCGCTTGTGTGCATGCTTTAAATCTTCCGTCCAGTATCAACAAACAACTTTGGTTAATAGATCAGCAAGAAACGGTTAATAATTTGTATGAACAGGCTTTGTTAAAATGGCAAGGTTCGCCTTTTTCAGAAATACAGATATTTTCAGGCAGGCAAAAAGGAACTAGTAAGCTTGCAGAGCGGAAAAATGTTTTCCTGAAAATAGATAAGTTACTGGTTGATTTTTTGCCAAGGACTGTTGTTACCAGTAGTGATAGGCGAGTTGAGTTTCAATATATACTACACGTGTTAGCTAGCAAACAACACAAACCAAGCGGTGTTTATTTAGATGATGGCTTATATAGTTATCAAGGGCGAGTTTCTGTTTGGTATCAAGACCTTCTAAACAGCCTGCTTAAAAAAATGTTTTATGGAAGCTGGTGGGAAGAGCCTAAGTTGGTCGGCGGCTCTTCAAAAATAGAAAAACTTTACTTGTTTCGACCTGACCTAGCGCTGGCTGAAATAAAAAATAATAAGGTAGTAGAGCGGTTACCTACCGCATTATTTACTAGCCATGAAATAGTAGAATTAAGCGGGTTGGTTTTTGATGTTTTTAATGAATCTGTAGAGTCATATCAAGATATAGAAGTGCTTATTTTTGTACCCCATCCCAATAATTTAAAAAAAATGGATGGCTATTTAGAAAAGTTAAATGCACTAATTGAACGCTTGTTAATAAATAAAAAAGTGGCAGTAAAATACCACCCTAGAGTTGGTTTAAATGATCCTTTAGACTTTAAAAAAATGAATGTAACCAAAATCGTAAACCCGATGATAGCCTCCGAATTTTTATTACCCGCCTTGCCCAAAAACTGCTTAGTTATTGGTGATGTCGGAACCGCTTTGTTAACCTGTAAATGGCTAAGAGAAGATTTAAGTTTAGTTGCCGTTTTGTCTAAACAAGATGCTTTTCAAAGCAAGTTTATTGGGTTGATGGAAGAAATGGATATTAAAGTGGTAGATAATATGAATCAGGTTGCACCATGAAAGGATTGCTTTATTTCCCAAGATTATTAAGGAAAAAGTCAGATTCTGATCAATTAGTAATGACTATTCTATGTCGCAATGAAGTTGATATTATTGAATATAATATTCGTACGCATGCTCTGCTAGGCGTAGATTCTTTTGTTGTAATGGATAATGAATCTACAGATGGTACACGAGAAAAATTAACTGAATTAGCCAAAGAATTTAAAATTTTAATCATTGATCAAACAGGTGTATATCAGCAAGCAAAATGGATGAAGCAGCTTATGTTGATTGCCAGAGATAAGCTTAATGCTAGCTGGGTAATTAGTAACGATGCGGATGAATTTTGGATTCCTGAAGAGGGTTCTATTAAAGATTTGTTGTTGCCTGTAGATAGCGTGGTAACGGTATCTCGGAGCAATATGTTATTAATGGAATCTTCTTTGCAAAAGGATTACCACTTTTCACAAGCAAAGTTTAGAGTTAAAACCCCTATTTGTTACCAAAAAAATGATGAGTTACAGGGTGAAAATACCGCCATGTTTTTTGCCAACATTAGCCCAAAAGTTATTGTAAACCCTTATGGATTTATTAATATAAGTGGCGGCAACCATCGTGCAAAACACCTAGCCAGTCTATTCAGTTCAAGAGTTGAATCTAAGTTAAGGGTTTATCATTACCCTATTCGAAGCTTTATTCAGTTTGAAGCCAATATTAAACATCGAGAAATATTATTGAAAAAGAGTGCCAGAATGGGCGACCACTATCGTCGTTGGGTTAGTTTAATGCAACAAGGTTTGTTAGAAAAAGAGTTTGAAAAGTTTGTGGTAACTAAAGAGCAGCAACAGACTTTGATTGACTATGGCATTATTGTTCAGGATGAAAGCCCTAGTGTTATAATGCGCCAATTATTATTGTCATAACTACCGTACCTGCGGGTTACAGGGAAAGTGCAGTTGGTAAGATCTATACAAGAGGTTTGTTTGTGATTAAAATTGAAAAAGCGGTTTTTATTGTTTCCTCGCCCCGGCACTTTGTCCTTGCCTGTGCAATTGCCGAGAGTTCAGGTTTGTTCATTAAACCTATTTTAATTATTTCTGATGATTTTAATAACGCTTTCGATTTTTACTTAATTATATCTAGGCTAATAAAAGAAAACAAAGCTCCTTTTGGAAAGGTGTTTTGTTTGAATAAAAAATATGCAATTAGACAAAAAAACACGATTAAGCGTAGTTGGATGAAAAAAACAGGAGAATTTCGCCAGTTTAAATTATATAGAGAGATAAGTAAGGAATATACAGTAACTCATCTATTAACTTCCGAAGTGAATAGCCTTTCAACACAATATTTTTTGAATATTGTAAATAAACAAAATAAAGTAGAGTGCCACTACATAGAAGACGGACTTTTTAGCTATGTAAAAAGGGAGTTTAAAGCAGAATCTGCTTTAGATATTTGGTTTAAGCGGATTAAATATGGTTTTAATTATCAGCCCGCTACTATAAACACTTTACCTTTATGGGTATCTTCTTCTTGGTTTTTGAATACTGAGATTACAGTAGATGTTAAACAGCAGGGTACAATACAGGAAATAAATCCAGATTGGTTAAAAACCCAATTTTTACAAGAGTTAAGTGCTAAGTTTTTGGAGCTATTTAACTTGAAAATTGAAAGTTTAAAAAAAATAGACATTTTGATTTTTTTAGATGTTAGGAAGGATATGAATTCGGTCAACAAAAATTATGAAGAGCAGTTGGTTGCTTTTATTTTGAAATCATTAAATAATGATTTACAAGTAGCCATTAAGCACCATCCAAGAGATTCGCAAAAAGATCTCAGTCTTCCTATAGATGTTTTGAGTATAGAACGTTCACTTCCTGCCGAGTTGATTTTAAACATCCTGGCAAAAAACATAATGCTTGTTGGGGATTTTTCAACCGTGTTTATGGACGTAAAGTTAATGCGACCTAGTATAAACTGCCAGGTTGTGCAAACAAACCCCGCCGACACATCATTTAACCAGCTTTTTGAGGATAATGATATTAACGTTAGAAAGAGCTATTTAGATATTTTAATACCTGTAAAAAAAATTAAATAAGGTGCTATAAAATTAATTTAGCCAGTAAGTTTACCTCTCCTAG
>CAZZKU010000098.1:0-4557 GCA_964654635.1 uncultured Piscirickettsiaceae bacterium
ATACCAGCAGATGGCTATCCTTCTTATCGAATGTTAAACATTCTAAGAAAGGATTTGGGTTAATCCATGATTTTGTTTTGTGGTACAATGTTTTTTTATAATATTGAAAATTGGGTAGGGTAAGTAGCATGGCTATTATAACTTTTGATACCTTGAAGTATGTAGAAACACTGGGAAAAAACGGATTTACAAAAGAACAATCTAAAGCATTAACCAACCTACAAAAAATAACCATGGATTCAGCTATTGTTAAATGGGGTATACTAGCTTTAATAACTATGGCCTCTGTTGGCTTTGTTAAGTTCATGTTTACATAAAAATTACTACCCGAGACCCTTGCATAAATGAATGCACAAATTAAAATGAGCCATCTAAAACTAAAAGAAAAAATACGTAAATACTCTACAATATCCTTATTTAGTGGTTGCGGAGGTCTTGATTTAGGTTTTCGTGGAAATTTCCAATTTCTTGATAAAAAATATGCTTTAAACAATTTTGAAATTATCTGGGCTAATGACATTGAAAAAAATGCTTGTACCACTTACCAAAAAAATTTAGGGCATAGCATCGTTTGCGGAGATATTAGATCAATACTTACAGATAAATATACGTCATTACTTGACAAGCCTATGCCTCCCTCCGCAGATATAGTATTAGGAGGATTTCCATGTCAGGACTTTAGTCATGCGGGAAAAAGGGAGGGCTTTAAAAGTCAACGCGGTAACTTATACCAAGCAATGTCGAAAGTTATAGAAAAAACACAACCTAAGATGTTCTTAGCTGAAAATGTAAAAGGCTTATTAACCATAAATAACGGAAAAGCTATTAAGCAAATAATTGAAGACTTCTCTGCGTTAGGCTATCATATAGCATATGAATTATTGTCAACAGCCGATTTTGAAGTACCGCAAAAAAGGGAGCGGGTTATTATTGTAGGGACTAAAAAAGACTTACTACCAAAATTTAAATTTCCAAAGCCAGTCTTAAATAAAGAACAGTGGATGTCTATATCTGATGCGATAGGTGACTTAGAAGATCTTGATGAAGGAGCTAAAGCAAACCACTATTGGTCAAAAGCAAAAAAAAATAAAGGGCAAGGCAATAATGCAGTAATAAAAAACCGCCCTAGCCCTACAATGCGAGCTGAACATCACGGTAACATAGAGTTTCATTGGAACGAAAAAAGACGACTATCTGCTAGAGAAGCAGCTAGAATACAATCTTTCCCTGACGACTTTATATTCCATTCCTCTACCTCAAGTGCTTACAAACAAATAGGCAATGCCGTACCTCCTGTATTTGCATGGTTTCTTGCTCAAGAAATTGACCAATTTCTCTATGCTAATTTGTTAGAAAACGTTGATACCGAACAGAGACAAACATTGGCAACAAACTAATGATAGTAGCACACAATGATGACTACAAAACTTTTACTAAACTACTGGAAGTATCAGTCAGTCAATTACAGAAAGATGCAAATAACAGGGAAGAATATTACCTAAGTAGAGGTGGAGTTAATCTAGAAAAAGATGTATATAGAATTGTTAATGAAAATGCTGAAGGATCCATATATGAAGGTGCTATTGAACTGATATCAGGCCAAAAATTTCCTGATATTGTTGCATACGTTAATCAAAATGAAGCATATGGTATTGAAGTAAAAACAACAACAAAAAACAAATGGAAGTCAACAGGAAGTAGTATTTTTGAAAGAACAAGGGTTGATGATATCCGCAACATTCACCTACTATTTGGCAAACTAACGAGCCCCATAGAATTTAAATGTAGAAAATATGAAGAATGTTTACATGACGTTGTCATTACTCACTCACCTAGATACCTGATAGACATGGAAATTACGAATAACGATTCTATTTTTTCAAAAGTTGGCGTTGACTACAACACTCTCAGAAAGCTTGATAACCCATTTAAGCCAATAAAAAAATATTTTAGAGCAGGCTTAAAGGAAGGGGAGGATTTATGGTGGATAGACAACAATGAAGAAGACGTTCGAGATTTAAGCGTTAAATTGTGGGGAAATTTATCGACATCTGACAAAAACAAACTTAAAATCAAGGCATTAGCATTTTTTCCTGGTCTGCTAGGAGCCGACCCTAAAAAGTACGCAAGACTTGCAACCTGGTTAGTTTCTCGGTTTGGAATAGTTAATCATGCTCTAAGGGATACGTTTAGTGCTGGTGGGCAAGTTTTAATTGAAAGAATTAAACTTCCTAAAATATTCGAGCATATCGTTAATGATTTGGATAAGATTCTAGAGATTACTCAAACCATCCCTGAAGAAGACATAAAGCATTATTGGAAAATTGATCTTGAAGAGAAAAACCCCAATGAGGTATGGATTGAGCAATGCTTAATCCACTGCAAAACTGAGTTAAATGACAAACAATTTAACGTCATAAAAAAAATATTGAATAGATGTGTTTTATAACAATATCTTACCCTGTCAAAGGAACCTACTATTACCAACAAGCTGATTATTTATTATCGGCATTATCCAATCCGCAAAGGGTTAACTTGGTAGAAGAATATACCAATAGATTTGATGATAATGCTATTCAAATATGGGCGTTTATAAAAAACAAATCTTGTTTAATTGGTTACATTCCACGTAGTAAAACCAAACACATTCATTTCTTAACCGCTTATTCACTTATTGAATATTCTCAAGTCTCTTGGCGGAATAACTCTAAAAAACTAACTATTCAAATTAAACATAAAAAACTATTTTTTCCATTAATTCGCTATTATTGGTGGCTTCTTTCAACTACAATTTGGAATAAAAAATGAGGTTAAACCAAAATGAATAATTTAGACGAATTAGCGAAACAGTTAGACCAATCTAGTGAATATCAAGTGCTAAGAAAGCTTCCTTCAATTAATCAATACTTACCTAATAACAACGAACAAACCTTACACAAAGTTTGTATTATTGATACTGAAACCACGGGATTAGATACTGCACAATGCGAAATTATTGAACTGGGTTATCAGGTTATTGAGTTTGATTCACAAGGTTTTTTTTACCAGGTTTTAGCTACTAAAAATTTCTTGCAAGAACCCAAAGGCGAAATTTCAGCAGAAGTCACCCAAGTCACGGGCATTACCCTTGAAGATGTAAAAGGGCAAAGCATTCCCTGGCAAGAAGTAGAAACCGATTTAGCAGAAGTACAACTCTGCATTGCACACAATGCGGGCTTTGACAGACCTGTTTTAGAAAGATTCAACCCGCTGTTTATTAATAAAGTTTGGGGCTGTTCGGTTAGCCAAATTGATTGGTTTAAGTTAGCAAAAATATCGACTAGAAACCAAGAATTTTTATGTTGGAAAATTGGACAGTTTTTTTACGATGCTCACCGTGCTATAGGAGATGTGCAGGCACTAACTCATCTTTTACAACAGCCCATTTCTGAAAGTATGCAACCTGCCTTTTATTTTTTGCTACAAACGGTTCGCTTACAAAAAGTTTTTATTAAAGCAACTCGTGCCCCGTTTGAATTAAAAGATGAGCTAAAGAAAAGACAATATCGTTGGAATCCTGCCGAGAAAGTATGGCAAATAATATTAGATGCCAGCAAAAAAGAAGAGGAAATAGCTTGGCTAATTGACAATAACGTGCCGAACCCAACCATTATCAAATTAAAAGCTACCGATACCTTTTCTACTCGGGCACAATAGTTTTAATGGGCTTAGACAACACTTTAGGCAACCCCTCTTCCTCTGTTGTCTTTTATAAATCATCAATCCGCTGTAGGTGCAGTTTTGAGCATGACATTCTCTCATGTAACGAAATTAATTTTCTATGTTGATATGAAAAAATATGTTTAAATTAGTCTTTAACTCATATATTTAAGAAGTCTGGAGTGGCTACACTAAGATGCTGTCTAAATTCATTAAATAGTTTATTGGCTGTTAAATCGTGCTGAGATAATCACCAGCGTTGTGATTGATGGAAAACTCTAAGTATGGTGATGCTTTCTGCTTCTGCTTTGTATATAACGGTATATTTACTTGCCGTAATAACCAGTTCTCTAGTTTTATGGATTCTTCCCGCTTTGCCAAGTAAAGGGTGTTCTATAAGGGTATTGATTGAAGGATTTTAGTGGCTATCTTTTTTGCAGATGTTGGGTTGTCTTTTTCGATGTAATTTCTTAGATTGATTAAGTCAAAAATAGCGTCTTCTTCCCAAATTATCTGCATGATGGTCTTTTCTTTTCATTTGCACTGCCCCAGCTATTCATCCATTCTGATACCTGTTCATGGTTTGCAAATTTTGCTGTGCCTTTTTCGACTTTGGCGAGTGTTTTTTGAATGGCTTCAACCTGCCAGGATTCGTGTTCTACATATTGTTTGACGGCATGCCCCATTAACCAAGACTTTGAACGATCGGTAATTTGAGATAGCTTATCAAGATTAGTGAATACATCTTCATCTAGCCTGATTGATACAGTTTGACTCATGCCGTTACCTCTTTTTGTAGTTGAATGTCCAACTGTTAGTGTCCTTAAATTGTTATTTATTTAAAAACAATAAATTAGA
>CAZZKU010000099.1:0-4486 GCA_964654635.1 uncultured Piscirickettsiaceae bacterium
TATTGAGAGAGAAATGCCCTTACCTACCGCGAGTATATCCTCTGTAAACCCTAATAATAGCTTAAATGACAAACCGATTACGGTTAAGTTAGGGCAAACTATTAACTTTTCTCTTATTTCTCAAGCAAAAGGCAGTGCCACAATTAACATTGCTGGGCAAACATTAAATGTTAGCTTAAATAACAGCCTACCTGCTGGTAAACTTTTTCAAGCAACCGTTACCCAACTTACTCCTGAATTAAAACTGCTTATTAAACCTAACTCCACAGTCAGTAGCACAGCCAGTAACAGCAATCATTTACTAGCACAAAACCTTGCCAAGCTATTACCCAATCAAGCGGAGATAAAACCACAAATTCAACAAATGATACAACTACAGTCCTTTGCGAAATTACCTTTACTCATTCAAAACCAGTTAACTAGCTTGATTGATTCTATCCTAAAAATAACCCCCCAAATTAATGCCGCACAAATTCGACAGGCTTTGGGCAATAGCGGTTTGTTTTTAGAGTCCAAACTCTATAAAAAACAAACCACGTCCAATCAAGATTTTAAAGCGGGGCTATTCAAGATAAAAAGTTTAATTAATTCCCTGCCTGTTCAGCAAAAACATACGCCTGAAATATCACAATTAAGCAAGTCTGTTGCCCTACTAATTAATAAAGTTAATATCCAACAAATTCAATCTATCGAAAACCAAGGGCTCTCCTTTCAGTTGCCTATTTTTAACAACCAGACAGTCCAAAACTTGCTTGTCGATGTTAGGCGTGAAAAAAATAACCAAAACGATATATGGGAGATTCTAACTGAACTTGAATTAGATAGCGGTCAACTTGTTGTTAAATCAGTATTAAATGGTGAAAATTTAACTTTTCAAATTTGGGCAAGCTCTCCAATTTTATTAAAAAATATAAAAAAATCACTTAATAGCTTTAAAGAGTTACTAAATAATAGTAGTATTACCTACAAGGGTATTTATATTTCTAACGATAAACCAAAAGTTAATCAAAAATCTTGTAAAATTGCACTTATCGATATTAAAGTTTGATTTTTTTATGAAAAAACCTGAACAACATAACTCTAATTAGCAGAGGTTTTAAATGGGCTCAAACGTTGAAAACATTCAAGAACAACTAGATAATAGCGAAGAGGATCAAATTCTTAGCTTTATCCTTGGTGATGAAGAATACGGAGTCGATATACTCCGAGTTCAGGAAATTAAAGGCTGGGAACGTACAACCAATATCCCTAACAGCCCTAATTATGTAAAGGGAATTATTAACTTACGTGGTACAGTTGTCCCTATAGTTGATTTAAGATTACGTTTTGGCTTACAGAACACTGCTTATGATGACAATACCGTAGTCATCATATTAAGAGCTTGTAACATTCAAGGGCAAACCGAAAAAATTATTGGAGTCGTTGTCGATGGTGTATCAGATGTGCACACACTAGATACTAAAAGCTTACAACAAGCTCCAGATATGAATGGTGTAATTAGCGGTGAGTTTGTTAAAGGGCTTGCTACAATTGAAGAAAATATGATTATTGTTTTAAATGTTGACTACCTAGTTTCAATTGGTATATTAGATGAAATTAAAAAGAGCTTAACCACTGAAGAGTAAAGTGGTTATATTTTTTGTAAATAAGTATTAGAGAGAAATAAAATGTCTAAAATTCTAGCTGTAGACGATTCAAAGTCTATGCGTCAAATGGTCAGCATGTCTTTAAAATCCGCAGGACATGATGTAACTGAAGCAGAAGATGGGGCAATTGCCTTTGACATTGCAAAAACCCAATCTTTTGATTTAATCATCACCGATATAAACATGCCTAACATGAATGGAATTGAATTAATTCATGCTTTAAGAGCTTTGCCAAACTTTAAATTTACGCCTATTTTATGCCTGACGACAGAATCTTCTGGCGATATGAAGCAAAAAGGTAAAGAAGCTGGAGCAACAGGTTGGATAGTTAAACCTTTTAGCCCAGAAAAACTACTGTCAGTTATCAACCGAGTCCTATAAATTTTACCATTGAATTCTAACAAGGAATAAATGATGAGTGATTTAGCTATTAAACTACCTGAAATGTTAACCATACACCATATAGAATCTTTAAAGGAAACCTTACAATTAGAGTTTCAGTCTGAACAAAAAGAGATTAAAATTGATACTGAAAGCTTAGAAAATATTGATACTTCTGGGCTTCAGCTTCTTACTTTATTAGTAAGAGATGCTTTAGCAGCAAACAAAACCATTACTTGGCAAAACCAAAATGAAGTATTAACCTCTTCTGCTGATAGAGTGGGATTAAGTGATGCTCTCCAGCTAAATTAACAAATTACATCTCTCCAGTATAATGTCTAATGATGTTAACCGCTCTATTAGCTTAGATAAAACCATCGCGATTTCTTTGGAGTATTCTTCCGATCAGTCAGCACCTAAAGTAACCGCAAAAGGTTCTGGAATCATTGCTCAGCAAATATTACAAATAGCTCAAGAGCATGGGATTCCTATTAAGCAAGACTCCGATTTAACCGAACTGCTCTCGCAAGTTGAAATTGATGATCAAATCCCTGAATTATTATACGAAGCTGTTGCACAAGTGCTTGTGTTTGCTTATCAGTTATCTGGCAAAGAAGTTAATTAAGAAAGAACTTAGGCTCTTCAATAGTTACTCATCAAACATTTTATCTACATCTATAAGAATGATTACACTGTCTTGAAAGTGGGCAATAGCTTGTAAATAACTAGAAGCCCCTTCTTTTGTTGAAGCCATTGATTCAAACTGTTTTTCAGGAATATCTTTTACTTCCAAAACACAATCAACCATCATGCCTACAATGTTTTCTGAATCCAACTCTACAATAATAATTCTTGAATGGTCGTCGACCGTCTTTTTTTGGATTCCATAAGATATACGAGTATCGACAACCGTGACAATGACCCCACGAACATTAATTACTCCGAGTACATTGTGGGCAGAACCTTCAACCCTTCTTATCACCCCCACTCTTAATACTTCACGAATTTTTTTAACATTAATACCATATATCTCAGAATTAAGCTCAAATAAAACACATCTCACACTCGGACCGGAATATTTTTCTCGCTCCTCATCTGATAAAAATTCCATATCATTTTCTTGATTGATTTTAGTTGTTGAAATTTCCATGCTTACCTCTTATAGGTATTGAAAGCGTTGAATTACGCCAGGTAAATCTAAAATAAGTGCTACGCTACCATTACCAGTAATAGTCGCTCCAGCATAACCATCGATATTTTTCATCATAACGCCAAGGGGCTTAATAACCACCTCTTCTTGCCCATTTACTTGCTGAACAACAAGACCTGCTCTCTGGTTACCAATGGAAACCATAATAACTTTATAGTCAGAAAGATCAGTAGAATCAATGTCTGGAGCCAACCAATCCGCTAAAAATAATAGGGGAATACTTTTTTCTCTTAGACGAACCATTATTTTCCCATCAATCTCATTAGTTTGGCTACTATCATAATCAAATATTTCTTGTACGCTAGTTAAAGGAATTGCGTAGCTATCTATACCAAAAGAAACCATCAATGTGGGCAGAATAGCTAGGGTTAAAGGAACTCTAATATTAATTTGAGAGCCTTTTCCTAGCTCCGAATTAATTTCAACTGAACCATTTAGTTTGGTAATCATGGTTTTTACTACATCCATGCCCACCCCTCTACCAGATATGTCACTTACCTCTTCTGCTGTCGAAAAACCTGGTGCCATAATAAGTTGAAAGGCGGCACTATCATCTAACTGGCTAGCAGCAAGTTCGTCCATCATGCCTTTTTCTACGGCTTTTTTTCTTAAAACATCAGGATCCATTCCTTTACCATCATCGGTAATAGATAGCAAAATATGGTCACCTTCTTGTTTAGCTGCTAATACCACGATGCCTTTTCTTGGTTTTCCTGCCGCTTCTCTAACATCAGGCATTTCCACGCCATGATCTACTGAATTTCTGACTAAATGAACTAACGGATCGGCTAAAGCTTCAACTAAATTTTTATCTAAATCGGTATCCTCTCCCTCTAATTGGAGTTCAATTTCTTTACCTAAGTTTTTAGATAAGTCCCTAACCACACGAGGAAAACGCCCAAATACTTTTTTAACAGGCTGCATTCGTGTTTTCATAACAGATGCTTGTAAATCGGTAGTCACATGATCCAAGTTGCCAACAGCGGTGGCAAGTTCTTCCTGCTCTGTACCAGAGCCTTTTAGGGTTAAAAGCCTATTTCTAACTAGCACCAGCTCTCCAACTAGATTCATTATCTCATCTAAGCGCTTAGTATCAACTCGAACGGTTGATTCTGCCATTGCTTTGGGCTTGCTTGTTTTTTCCATTGGTTTTGAAGCTGGCTTAGGTTTAGGAACTGGCGCGGGGGTTGGAGTTGATTCAGCTTTAGGGCTAGAAGTAGCTATATTATTAGAATCTACTTCAACAGCA
>CAZZKU010000100.1:0-4463 GCA_964654635.1 uncultured Piscirickettsiaceae bacterium
ATTAAGCATTAAAAGATTAAATTTTTAAAAAACCCGCTGATGCGGGTTTTTTTTGGTTTAAAATTAACTTATGGAGACCTATGGCTAAAAAATTAAAAACATCTTATGTTTGCACTGAATGCGGTGCAAATTACAATCAATGGCAGGGTCAATGCACCGCTTGCTCAGAATGGAACGTTTTAAAAGAATTTAAAGTTCCTTCATCCAGCTCAACTCCTTCAATGCCTAGTTCAGCAAAAGGCTATTCTGGAGAATCATTAAATAAAGTACAAAATATTAATGATGTTAAATTAGGGGAAGTTGCCAGAATACATTCAAAGCAAGAAGAGCTGAATAGAGTGTTAGGTGGTGGCATTGTATCTGGTTCGGTGGTTTTAATTGGTGGCGACCCAGGAGTAGGAAAGTCCTCTTTATTGCTACAGGTTTGTTGTGAGTTAAGCGAAACCATGCCCGTTCTTTATGTAACAGGAGAAGAGTCCTTACAACAAGTTGCAATGCGAGCCAATAGAATGGGGCTACCTGTTAAAAACTTGAAACTATTGGCAGAAACCGATGTAGAAGCTATTGCAATGATAGCGAATGAAGAAAAACCTAAAATTATGGTACTAGATTCTATTCAAACCATGCAACTATCCGAAATAAGCAGTGCCGCAGGAGGGGTTTCTCAAGTAAGAGAAAGTGCTGCCTACATTACGCGTTTTGCTAAACAAAATAATGTCATGATTTTTTTAGTTGGACATGTAACTAAATCAGGAGAAGTAGCAGGGCCTAGAGTTTTAGAACATATTGTCGATACGGTTCTATTTTTAGAAGGCAGTTCTGATAGCCGATTTAGAACGCTAAGAGCCATGAAAAATCGCTTTGGAGCGGTGAATGAGTTGGGCGTGTTTGCTATGACTGAAAAAGGTCTCAAGCAAATTAAAAATCCCTCTGCCATATTTTTGTCAAGAGGAGAAGAAGTATCTTCTGGCTCGGTTGTAATGGTAGTATGGGAAGGGTCTCGTCCACTGTTAGTCGAAATTCAGGCACTGGTTGATGACTCACCTTATGGCGCACCACGCAGAGTAACCGTGGGGATAGATAATAACCGTATTGCTATGCTATTGGCAATTTTACACCGCCATGCTGGAATCCAAGCTTCTGACCAAGATGTGTACGTTAATGTGGTTGGTGGAGTTAAAATAAATGAAACCAGTGCCGATTTAGCTGTATTAGCGGCGATTATTTCTAGTTTACGAGACAAGGCTTTGCCTACGGATTTAATTGTTTTTGGAGAGGTTGGCTTGTCAGGTGAAATTCGCCCCGTCCCTAGCGGACAAGAACGGTTGTTTGAAGCCGCTAAACATGGCTTTAAAAAAGCGGTAATTCCAAGTGCTAATATGCCCAGAGGTGGAGTTCCAGGTATGGAAATTCATGCTATTAATAGTTTAGAACAGGCTTTAGAAGTGCTTTTTTAGACCACCCCTGGCGATTTTTAGGTTTTTAGCTTTTTAGAATGTATTGTTGCCATTCTTTAAATAATTCAGGCGTTGTGGCAGCAATAGCAGAACGTTTTTCAACCCGTGGGGCAAATACATCGGTTTTATCAAACGTACAAGAAACGCCACCGGCTTCTTTTAAGATTAAATAACCTGCAATATAATCCCATAAGTTTTGCGAGCCATGACAATATACTTGTCCACGTCCTGCGGCAACCCAGCACCAGTCTAAAGCAACTGAACCGATACTTCGTTGAGATGCAAAAGGGGATTCTTGAATTAGTTTAGATGCTAGATGAAAAGGCAGTCTTTTGAAGTCAACAATACCAATACAGGTTTTTAAATTTTCTTTTACGGTTTTTCCTGTTAACGGTATTTCATTTAGTTCCGCACCTAAGCCTTTTCTTGCTGCAAACATTTCATCTCTAGCAGGGTCATAGACTATCCCTATAATCACTTCTTGATTAACAACTAAAGCCAATGACACACTAAAAACAGGGATTCCGCTAACAAAATTACTGGTTCCATCAACCGGGTCTAATACCCAGCTACCTTGTGATGACTTTAAAGCACTAATTTGTTCTGCTTGGGTAGATTCTTCTCCCAAAAAAGAGTATTCAGGCCAGATCGTGGTTAGAAAATTTTCACAGGCAAGTTGCATTTCAGTATCGGCTTCAGTTAAAAGACTGCCATCAACTTTAGTTTCTGAACCTACTTTGGTAAAACGACTTAGCACTTCATCAATAGCAAGTTGTCTAATGCCAGTTTTTAATTTTAGCCATTCATTATTATCTTTAAAAACATTAGTCATTAATCAGTATCCTTAGATAATATGGTTATTTTAACTTTCTCAACTTGATGTTTAGAAGTTGTGATAACTTCTAAGCAATAACCATTTAATTTAATGCAAGTTCCAACAGTAGGTAGGTTTTCTAATTCTTCTTGAATTAACCCATTTAATGTTTTCGGGCCATTGGTAGGCAGTTCTAAGTCAAACAATTTATTGAGGTCGCGAATAAATTCAGAAGCATCAGAAATAATAGAACCATCGTCCATTTTTATAGCATCAATGGTCGATTTAATACGGGTATCGGTGCTAAGTGTGCCGACTATTTCCTCAAGTAAATCCTCCATAGTTAGCAGACCTTGTAAGTTGCCATACTCATCAACAATTAGAGCCATCTTACGTTTTTTATTATTAAAATTTGTCAATTGGTTATTCAAATTGGTTACTTCTGGAATAAAATAACCAGGTTTGGCAACCTTTATAATGTCTTTTAAGGTTATTTCACCATTGTTTATTATAGGCAGTAACTTCTTTAGGTTAACCACCCCAATTATTTCTTCATCTAAATTATCTCGATAAATAGGAATGCGCGAATAAGGCGACTTGAGAATACATTTAATAATATTTTCCAATGGCTGATTTACATCTACAGCATAAATATCTTGTTTGGGAATCATTACATCTTCTACACTGGTATTTTCTAGCTGCATAATGCCTGTTAGCATTGAACGGTACTGTTTTGGTAACTTACCAGTGGCTTCTTTAATTAAAGTTTGTAGTTCTTCGTGGCTTAAAGAGTGATTGTCGTTATCGTTACCGATAACTTTAACGCCAAAAATACGTAAAATATTATTGGCAAAAAAGTTTACCAACCAAACAATAGGGCTTAATATTTTTAACAAAGGTTGCAACACATAGGCAGCAGGGTAGGCAACTCTTTCAGGGTAAAGTGCGGCTAAGGTTTTTGGCGCGACTTCAGCAAAAACTAAAATAACAAAGGTTAATATTCCCGATGCTAAAGCGATTCCCGCTTCACCAATTAAACGCAAAGCAATAATGGTGGCAATAGATGAGGCAAATATATTAACAAAATTGTTGCCTAATAAAATAACTCCCAGTAGCCTATCAGGGCTTTCCAGTAGTTTAAGAACTTTTTTAGCTCCCTTATGACCTTGGTTAGCTTTGTGTTTTAGGCGATATTTGTTTATGGCCATCATGCCTGTTTCTGAGCTAGAAAACAAAGCAGATAAAATTACCAGTAAACCTAGAATTGAAAATAAAAAAGGGATAGATAGACTGTTCAAGATAGTAAAGTTTCAGAGTTAATCGAAATAAGATTATATATATTAAGACCGTTCACTACAACTATCTTATTTGAGTAAGGATTATTTCTGTCCCAATGTAACTTAAAATTAACATAAAGTAGGCCCAAAAGGTAAAGCGGGTGGCAGTTTGTCCACGCCAACCTTTTTTATAGTGACCAATAAGAAATGTAGCATAAGTAATCCAAGCGATTATGCCAAAAAACGTTTTGTGGACTAGGTGCTGAGCAAACATGTCTTCAATAAAAATTATGCCGGTTATTAATGATAACGTTAATAGTATGAAACCAATGGTAATAAGTTGAACCATAATAGATTCCATCACTTGCAAAGGCGGAAGGTTTTTAAAGATAGTGGTTAACTTTTTCTGTTGAAAGCGTTTTTCTTGAATAGAGTATAAAAAAGCTTGTGCGGCGGCTAAGCCAAGAATACTATAGGCAGTTAGTGACAATAAAACATGAGAGCCAATGTCTGCTGAAATACCTTCGGTGGCAGGAAAAATAAAGGTAAATAGCACCGATATTCCTGCTATTGGTAGGATGAATATCCCTAGTTTTTCAGTAGGTTGCTTTAGATTGGTAATTAGTAATGTGCATACGGCTATCCAAGCAATTAAAGATAGCGAAACTCCTAGACCAAACATAATCATTCCGTTTTGGATTAAGCTACCCGCAAAAGATAAAAAATGAAGTCCTGTAGCGATTGAAATATAAAGTAAAAAACGCTTTCTAGCCCACACTTGGTGCGATTTATAATTGGAATTAAAACGATTCCAAAGTATGTAAGAGGTGTAAAAATATAAACCGCTTGATAGCAACGCCAATAATGCAGCTATATACATAATTTTTTTCCTTAAATGGATTTATGTTTATCTAA
>CAZZKU010000101.1:0-4451 GCA_964654635.1 uncultured Piscirickettsiaceae bacterium
ATTTCTAAATTAATGTCACTTACTCGGTAGTTTGAGCCTTTTTCTTTTAAGAGTATGTTGATTCTTTCTTGTTTTTTAACTGACTTTATTATGGTGTTGGCAAGCACTTCATCGCTACTAAACTCGTTTACTGAATCGGTTACTTTGTTGCTTAAGTTTTTTGCTTTGTCTAAGATGCCCATTTTAAGTGTCTCCTTAATTTCCTTCATTGTTTTTATAAATATCTAGCGTTCCTGCTGGCGGGTGGCGGTAGCGTTTGTATGCCCATAAATATTGGGCAGGGTTAATTGCTACACAGCGTTCTACGCCTTTGTTTAAAGCGGTGGTGGCGGTTAGTTCATCTGTTGAGTCTATGCCTTCATCAGAGGGTAGGATATGGATATCAAAACCTGTTCCGTCTGCTAGGCGTTCGCTTATTATAAACAACACTTTTGCTTTGGTTTTACTGGCAAGTTTAGATACAAGGGTCATGGTTCTGGCTGGGTGGTTAAAAAATGGGGCGTGAATTCCGCCAGATTTTCCTGGGTCTTGGTCAGGCAAAATAGCAACCATTTTATTTTGTTTTAATACTTTAAACATCGATTTTACGCCAGAAACATCGGTTGGCACAGGGTTGTTACCCGACTTGCTACGGACTTTTAATACATAGTCTTCAATAGATTTTAATTTGGGTGGTTGATACAGCACGGTTAAGGGTTCTTTTTGGCTAAGAAATAGCCCTAAGAGTTCCCAGTTACCAAAGTGTGGGGAGAGCATTAAAATACCGTTGCCTTTTTGGTAGGCGGCATCAAGTAGCTCTTGCCCGTGAATATTTTTTATTAAGCTTAGTTGTCTTGTTGCTGGCCATTCCCAAATAGCGCCCAATTCAGTAAATATTTTTACATTTTCTATCAGTGTTTTATTGCTAAGAACCCGTTGTTCTTGGCTAGACAAATGCGGGTAGGCGGTTTTAATGTTTGCCCTAACTGTATTGCGGTTGTAGTTTGGAAATTTTGATAATAACCAACCTATTCCAGCACCTATTTTTTGTTGGTTTTTAAGCGAAAACCACGATAGAAATTTAATAGTAGCCACAAGAAGTTTTGCTACTATTGGTTTATCTGCAGTTTGTTTAGTCATTTATTCAAGATTTCCTTAAATCAGCATTGCCGTTTTGATTATCATCGGCTATTAAAGGTTGCATTGCCGTTAATAAATTGGCATATAAATGGGGGTTATGTTGTTCTTCTGCTAATAAAAGTTCTTTCATCCGTTGGCGTTGTTGTGGCTTGGCATAGCAAGCAGGGCAGTTGTCTTCTATTACTGGCAATTGTGCTTCTCTAGAAAAATCTCTAGTTTGTTGTTCCCTAGTTCTAATTAACGGGCGAATAATACGCACATCTTGGTCGTTATTCAAGTAATGTGCTTTCATTGTTCTTAATTGCCCTGCGTTAAAGGCAGACATAAGAAAACTTTCTGCCAAGTCGTCTAGGTGCTGGGCTAGTGCTAATACATTATAACCTTCGCGGCGACATACGCTGTAGAGCGTGCCGCGTTTTTGTCTGGCGCAGAAACTACAAAAAGAGTTGCCAACCATGTGTGCATCGGCTAAAGCAACCATGTCCTCGGCTTCATAAAAAAAGGGGATATTCATTTTATTAACCCATTCTTTTAAAGGCGAAGGGTCAAAGCCTGGTATTTTAGGGTCAATGGTGCAGGCGGCCAGTTCAAATTTAACGGGCGAGCGAGCTTGTAGATATTTTAGTATGACTAGCAAAGCCATTGAATCTTTACCACCAGATAAGCCGAGCAATATTTTGTCATTTTCTTTAATCATTTTGTATTGGGCTATCGCTCGTCCAACTTGCCTGCGTATAATTTTTGGCGGAATTATCCAGTCTTTTCTTTTTTCTTTTTTGGTTAGTTTTTTAATCATGTTGTGCTTTTTTTGCTAGTTTGGTTAATTTAGAGAGCCATGCTTGCGATAAAGCAGGGTGATTTATTGCGGTTTGAATATTTTTCCAGTCGTTATCTGTTTTATGACGGTTAAACTGGGATACAAACAGGGCTTGTATTGAAACGCTGGCTTGGTTGGTTTTTTGTAGAATAACCGCTTGCCCTTGAGTAAGTTTTCCTGTTTGGATTACTCGGCAATAAAAGCCAACCCGACCTGTTGCGGAGTATTTTTTTACGAATAGTTGGCTTCCCATTATTTGACCTAATTTCCAACAGGGTGAACGAGGTTGCGATACTTCCAGAATTACGCTCCCTATTTTAAGGCGGTCGCCTATTTGAATTTGACTATCCTCTATTTTGTCTAGGCTTATATTTTCACCCAAAAAACCAAAAGGCTGTTCTATTTCAAAAAAACGATAGTTACTGGTAGGAATAACTAACAGGGCTTTTTCTTCACCTGCATGGTTTTCCTTGTCGGCCTGTTCATTGCCCAGTAATCCGCTTGTGGTTAGTTCAATGTCGGTTAGTACAGGGGTTTTGTTTATTGCTGAATAAGTACCATTTCGCCAGTTATAGTGTTGAATTTTTCCAATATTGAGTGAAACTATTTGCATAAAACTGCCTCAAAATAAGCTAGGTAAATTTTTGTATAAAATAAAGAAAGCAATTAAAATCAAAAATACACCAAAGCCTTTTTTCAGTGTATCTTGGTTAATTTTATTATTTATACTTGCCCCGATCCAACTGCCAATAATGCCAATAGAGGCAAAAATGGCAATAATTTTCCAGTCAAGTTGTAGTTCTAGAATTTCTAGTACATATAGATATTTAGTAAAACCAGCAAAAGAATTCATGGCAATAATTAATAAGCTAGTACCAATAGCAATGTGAATAGGCATGCCAAGAATTAAAATTAAAGCGGGAATAATAAGAAAGCCACCACCTACCCCAATAATACCTGTGGTAATACCAACTAGAAAGCCTATTATGGCTATTTTAGGACTGGGGTTTGGGTCTTTGCCGTCGGTACTTAAACGCGAGGGCTTAAACATTAAATAAGATGAGGTAATTAGCAATATTGAAAACACCAACATTTGAATGTTACTGTCAATAAATTGTGCCGACCAAGCACTTAAAGTAGCACCCAACATGCCTGGTATGCCAAAAATAAGGGCGATTTTCCAGTTGAGCTGTTTTTTTAGAGCATGGGGAATCAGTGCAAAAATACTGATTGTGCCAACAATTAATAAGGAGCTAGCAATGGCTACTTTGGGGTCTTGTTCTACTAAGTAAGTTAGTATCGGGACGGTTAATATAGCTCCGCCTGAGCCCAACAGCCCTAAGGTCAAGCCGACCGCTAAAGCACTGATTATAATTAAGGTCACAGGTCTCTTTTAATTAGTAATACGCCACTTTCAATGTGGTGCGTGTAGGGAAATTGGTCAAATAAAGCACAGGCAATAATTTGGTGTGTTTTTTCTATTTCTATTAAGTCGCTAGCAAGTGTTTCGGGATTACAAGAAATGTAAATTATACGCTCAAATTCTACCACCATGCTACGAGTTAAATTATCTAATCCTGAACGAGGTGGGTCAACAAAAATAGTTTTAAAGTTAAAACTATTTAGGTCAATGTCTTTCATTCTGAAAAATTCACGCTGACCTTGCATGGCTTGTGAAATTTCTTCGGCTGCCATTTTTACTACGGTTAAGTTTTGAATGTTATTTTTTTGAATATTATATTGAGCAGAAGCCACCGAAGTTTTAGAAATTTCGGTTGCCAAAACTTGGTTGTAAAACTCGCTGAGAGCTATCGAAAAATTACCGTTTCCACAGTAAAGCTCTATTAAATCTGCCTTGCCAAATAGTTCATTTCCCTGTTGTGACATTGCCCTTGCCCAGCTTAACATTTGTTCCGCTACCTTGGGATTGGGCTGGGTAAAACTGTTTTCTATTTGTTGGTAAATAAAAGTTTTACCATCTACGCTTAAGCGTTCTTCTACAAAATCTTGCGGTAGGCATATTTTTTGTTTTCTGGCACGTCCTATAATTGAATTGATTGGCAGTTGTTGCTTTAACTGTTCTGCAAGAGCTAACCATTCGGTATTTTCTGCGATGGGTTTACGATAAATTAAAGTCACCAGCATTTGTCCAGACAAGGTTGCCAAAAAATCTATTTGAAACAACTTGGTTCTTAAAGCAGGCTGTTCACAAATAGCCGTCATCAACTTTGGCATTAAGTTATTGATACTTTCAATTGCCATCGGGCAAGATTTAATAATAACTTTTTGTTTGCTTTGCTGATTAAACATGATGAAATCAGATTTATCGCCATCGTGCCAAATACGAAACTCGGCTCTAGCTCGATAATGTTTTGGGGCAGATGGAAAAACACTAAGTTCACTAAAAGCAGGGTTTAGCTCGGTTAAGCGTTGTACTTTTTCGGCTAATTGTTGCTGGTATTGTTCAGGAAAGACTTGGCAAAGCATTAAAAAGGTTCTTTTTTAGTGGATTTAG
>CAZZKU010000102.1:0-4447 GCA_964654635.1 uncultured Piscirickettsiaceae bacterium
GCTAACCATACTATGAATATCCCTCCTTCTAAATACATCGACTTTATTCAAGTGCCACAAGGCTTTGATGTGGCAGACAATGAAATTGTTAAAAGATTAGATGCCAGTGATATTGTCATTACTCAAGATATTCCCTTAGCCGCAGAAGTGGTAGAGGCAGGAGCTTTAGCAATTAACCCACGCGGTGAAATTTATACTGAAAACAATATAAAAGCTAGGCTAAGCATACGAAACTTTATGGAAACCGTAAGGGCGAGTGGTATAGATACTGGCGGACCACCTGCCTTTTCACAACAAGATAGACAGGCTTTTGCTAACCAATTAGATCGTATATTAGCAAAAAGACTTCGCTAATATTTTTGTTTATTATTCAGGTTTACCAACCATGACCGTTAACATTTTATCTTGATTTATAAGTTTATTCCAAGCGGTTAAAATGTCTTGTTTAGTTAGTTTTTCAATTTTCTTAGGAAATTCTTCTAAATAGTTTAATGGTAAATCATAAAAACCCATCATTGAAATATAACCTAATATTTTAGCGTTGCTGTCCATTCTTAGTGGAAATCCACCGACTAGATTGTTTTTAATTTCTTGCAACTTTTCATCGCTAAAGTCTTCCATAAAACTTTTTAAAGTTTCTTTAACAACCTTATCTGCTTTAAATGCGTTACTGTTTTGAGTTGATAAACCAATAATAAAAGGTCCTGCTACTTTCATCGGAGCAAAGTAACTATACACACTATAAACCAACCCTCTGTTAGAACGAACTTCAGTCATTAACAATGAACTAAAACCCGCTCCGCCTAAAATATGATTGCCGACAAATAAAGCAACATGATCAGGATGTTGACGCTGAATACCTATTTGAGAAAGTGAATAATGAGTTTGTGAAGAATCAAACGCAATCGTTTCTATACTTTCTTCAACTAATGGTTTAGGAGCTGGTAAAGGTGTTGGAACAGTTCCCTTAACTAACTTTTTAGTCACTTGTTCTGCCATTTTTTTAGCTTGAGCTAAATCTACATTGCCAACAATACTTATCGTGGCATTACTGCCTACATAATAAGTTTTGTAAAATTTTTCTAAGTCCTCTACTCCAATTTTGGCTACCGTTTCAAGTGTGCCAGAGGGGTTATGAGCATAGGGATGATTACCATATAAGTTTTTCCACATAGCAACGGATGCCAAATGAGATGGCTTAGACTTAGCTTGCTTTAAAGCTATCTTTAGTCGTGCAAGCTCTCTGTCTAGCACCGTTTGTTTAAAACGACTATTGGCAACCACCTCTGTAAAGGTGTTTAAAGCAGGGATCATAATTTTAGAGCGGGTTAAGGTTCTTAATGACAAGCTAGCAGAATCTCGACTAGATGAAGTAGCAAACTGGGCGCCTATCTCGCTAAATTTTTCTGAAATTTCATCCTCAGTTAAATCCTTTGTTGCTGTGCCGATTAGCGATGAAGTTAAGCTTGCAACTCCCCACTGAGTTCCATCTCTTGCTGAACCCGCATCAAATTTAACTTCAATATCAACCATAGGAAGTTCTGGTGCATAAACATACAAAACTTTTGCTCCCTTGCTCGTATGCCAAGTTTGAATATCCAATTTAGCCAAAGCCAAACTAGAAAATAATAGGCTCGATAAGGCAAGAAAAACAATTAAAACCCTAGATTTATTTTTGTCATTTTTTTTATTAAAAGTCATTATCTTAAGGCTCCTGCGTGAGATGGCATTGGTTTTTTACTGTCTTTTTCGCCATTAGGCAACAAAATTCCGACTGTTGATTGGTCAACACTAAAATACTTATTCGCAACTGCCTTTACATCTTCAGGGGTTACTTTAGCTAAATTATCAACCCAGTTATCTAGCGTTGAGATACTCAAGCCATTACTAGCAAGCGTCCCTAATATCATTGCTTGCCCCTGAATAGAGTCTTGCCCAAATACATAGCTTGATTCTGCTTGAGCTAAAACACGATCCAACTCCTTTTGTGAAACCAGCTCTGTTTGTAATATTTTTAACTCTGCCCAAATTGCCTTTTCAACAGCTTCGGTTGTTACGCCTGCAGAAGGAGTGGCTTGAATCATAAAAAGGGATTTTAAACGACTGGTAGGTCGATAAGATGTTCCCACGCTTGCCAGAATTTTTTGTTCCCTAACCAACCTTTTAGGTAGCCTGGCTAACTCATCGCCATCTAACAAACTGCTTAGCATACTCAAGGCATAGGCTTCTTTTTGTGCTTCTACTACATTATCTTCCACTTTTGCTGTTACCAAAGTAGGTACATGAAAACCCATCATCACTTCTGGTAACTTAGTTGCCCCTTTTAAGGTAAGCCGACGCTCTCCTTCTTGTTTTATTTCAAGCTGAGGTTTAGGAGGAACTATTTTTTCGGCACTATGCACGCCATAATATTTTTCTGCCCATTCTCTTACTTGCTTTGGGTTTACAGCGCCAACTATTACTAAAGTTGCATTATTCGGTGCGTACCAACGTGCATACCAGCTGGCTAAATCTGATAATTGATAGCTTTTAATATCTTCCATCCAACCAATAACAGGCAGACGTGCAGGGCTACTTAAAAAAGCTGTTGCTTTAAATTGTTCAAACAACTTACTACTAGGTCGATCATCTGTTCGCCAAATTCGTTCTTCAATGACCACATCTCTTTCTTTTTGAAATGCGTCCTCATTTAACACTAAATTGTTCATTCTATCGGCTTCAAACTTCATTACAGTTTCTAAATGTTGCTTTCCTACTATTTGAAAATATACAGTATGGTCTGACGAAGTAAAGGCATTTTCTCTTCCACCTAGCCTAGTAACTGTTTTTGAAAATTCACCTTCTTTATAGTTCTTAGTACCTTTAAACATCATGTGTTCTAACATGTGCGAAATACCAGTAATACCATTATGTTCATAATTAGAGCCAACCCTATACCATAGCTGATGCACCACAGAAGGAGCTCTATGGTCTTCTTTTATCAGAACATTCAAACCATTTTCAAGCTGAAAGCTGGTTACGGTTGATAAGGCGTGGGGGCTTACCAACATAGCACCTATTAACGCTACTTTACTTAATATTTTAAACATGATTTTTAAAACTCTCTTATTAATGTTTTGCATTATAATACAGTAAATAACATAGCTAAGTTTGTGCAAATGATGAAGACATTAAGGAAAATTACATGTTTAATTTCTTAAAAAGAAATAAAAAAATAAAAAAAGATACTGACAATCAAACCGTCGAAGCTATTCATATAGATGAAGCCCTGCAAGAAACAGAAAATGATTTAATCCCTTCTGTTATCGATGAAAATCCTATCAAAAAACCAGAACAAGAAAACAACACCTTCTTTACCCGTTTAAAAAATTCGCTCTATAAAACCCGCCAAAGTTTTACTGAATCTATTGCTACTCTTTTAGTTGGCAAAAAAGAAATTGATGCTGACTTGTTAGATGAACTAGAAATGATTTTACTAACAGCTGATGTAGGCATTGATGCCACTGAAAAAGTAATTCAAAATTTAACAGAACAAGTGAATCGTAAAACCCTTAAAGATCCAGCAAAATTAATTATTTCCCTCAAAGAACAGCTTGAAGAAATTCTTATTCCGCTAGAAAAACCGCTTATTCCTGTTCATCAAGATGGCAGGAAAGAACCTTATGTTATTTTAATGATTGGCATCAATGGGGTTGGAAAAACCACCACTATTGGTAAGCTGGCTAAGAAATTTCAAAACGAAGGTAAATCTGTCATGTTAGCCGCTGGCGATACATTTAGAGCCGCCGCCGTTGAACAATTACAAACTTGGGGACAACGCAATAACATACCGGTTATCGCTCAAAGCACAGGAGCTGATTCTGCAGCGGTTATTTTTGATGCCATTCAATCGGCAACAGCTAAAAATATAGATATTCTTATCGCCGATACCGCAGGACGTTTACACACTCAAACCAACTTAATGGACGAGCTTAAAAAAGTTAAGCGAGTTATGCAAAAAGTTGATGACTCTGCTCCGCATGAAATCATGTTAGTGATTGATGCGGGTACAGGGCAAAATGCAATTAATCAAGTCAAACAATTTCATGAGGCAGTAGGTTTAACTGGCTTAACCCTAACTAAATTAGACGGTACGGCAAAGGGTGGGATTATCTATGCCTTAGCAGAAAGCAACCCTATTCCCGTTAGGTTCATTGGTGTCGGCGAATCTATTGATGACTTAAAAACCTTTAACGCTAAAGAATTTTCAGAAGCACTGTTTGATAACAAGGCAAGCTAATGAAGTCTAGGGCTAAAAAAACCTTAAAAGAAGCAACAAAAGCAAAATTTTCAACTTCTGGAAATCGTCACTATGCTAACGCCTTCCAAGAAGGCTATCGCTACGGCTTAGAGGACAAGGACCCTACAGATATCCCCGTCAGAATCAAACAAGACATGGAACTTAGAA
>CAZZKU010000103.1:0-4419 GCA_964654635.1 uncultured Piscirickettsiaceae bacterium
AAATTAAGGCGAAAAAGCATGGAATACAAAGATTACTACGAATTACTAGGCGTTGAGCGGTCTGCCAGCGAAGCTGAGATTAAGAAAGCTTACCGTAAACTAGCGGGAAAATTTCACCCTGACAAACCAACGGGGAGTGAAACTAAATTTAAAGAAATTAATGAAGCCTATGAAGTATTAGGCAACGCTGAAAATCGTGCTAAATATGACCAACTGGGCTCTAACTACCAAAATGGGCAAAGTTTCCAAGCCCCTCCAGGCTATGAAGATATTTTTGGTGGCGGTGGTTTTGGTGGGCAAGGCGAACAGGGGTTTTCTAGCTTTTTTGATTTTATGTTTACGGACCAGTCCGCAGGCGGTGGTTTTGGTGGTGGCGGTCATGGTCAGGGTTTTCAACAAAAAGGTGAAGACCAAACCGTTAAAGTTTTAATTTCTTTAGAAGAGGCGATAGCTGGCACGCAAAAATCACTCACTATTCAAATGCCTAAAATGGGTGCTGGTGGACATTACAGCCACCAACCTAAAACCATTAAGGTTAAAATTCCTGCTGGAGTGAAACAAGGCTCTAAAATTCGTTTATCGGGGCAAGGCATGGACGGAAGTAACGGAGGGCCTAAAGGGGATTTGTATTTAGAAGTAGATTTACAAAACCACCCTCTGTATAAAGTAGACGGTAACGATGTCATTTTAAACCTGCCTGTAACCCCGTGGGAAGCGGCTTTAGGTGCTAAGGTAGAAATACCGACTTTAAAAGGTAAGGTTGCAATGAATATTGCACCAGGCTCTAAATCGGGTTCTAAACTAAGAATAAAAGGACGTGGTTTAGGCAAAGGGACTAGTTTAGGTAATCAATTGGTTATTATCCAAATCCATACTCCGCCTGCTAAAACAGCGGAACAAAAAGAATTTTATAAGCAAATGAAGTCCTCTTTTGACTTTAATCCACGCCAAAATTTTTAAAAAAAATAATTATTTTTCTACCGTCCAAACCGCCTTTCCTGCAAGACCTTTTACTCTAATAGGCACTTCCGAGCCCTTTAGTAATTGCAAAGATTCTGGCGGAGAATGGAGGGTAACGTGCAGGCTACCATCTAACCAATTTTTATTTAAATCATACATTCCCACCCCAATAGCAGACATTTCTTTAGTGGTTAAATTAAATTTTCTGGCTCTAAATACCCCTTCGTTTATTTTTCCTCTTAACTTTAAAGAGGTGAATTGAGTGCTATATTTAGGTGAATTGGCTTTTTCATTTTTTAATAATTGAATCAAGTTTACGCCCAAATACTGTCCCTCAGTAGTATTTGCATTAAACGTCCCTGCTAGGTTTTGCTTTAAAAAATAACTATTTACCCCTTTGGTTTTAAAATTAAAATGGGCATTTAATTTTGAATCTAATCTTGAATAAGACCAACCGTCTTTTAAAAATGGTTTTAATTCTAACTGCTTGACTTTTCCTGACCAATTATAAGCAGGGGTTTTTCCAGTGACATCTAAGCGTAATTTTGAGGTTAAATTACCACCATAAAGTTGGGCATCTAAAGGGGCAAAATCAATTATGCCTTTTTCAGCGAAGACGGTTATATTAACGTTTTCATACTTTAGCCCCCCTGCGCGTAAAGAACCAAACTGTAAATTTCCTTCCACGTTCATTTTTTTAAGCGTCCTTATGGGCAAACCTAAAGGTAAATAGGTCTCCACTAACGGTTCTTTTTTTGTAACTTTAGCGACTTTGGCTTGGTACAAGTCTAAATTAATTTCATTTACAGTCATATCAAATAAGGTTCTATTTTCGCCACTACTGGTTTTTTGTAACAAGACTTTACCCGTTAAAACAGTATCATCCCAGCGAACATCTAAATTTTTAAAAGCTACTTCGTCCTCTGTTTGTTGCCATTCTGAACTAAACGAAATTCTATTTAATACCGTACTTTTAACAAAATCTGGATAATTTATTCCAAAATTTCTAAACCATTTTTTGAAGTTAATTTTTTCGCTATTTATCTTACCTTGGGAGTGAATTTTATCTAAAAAATTAACTTCAAAGCTCGTTGCGATATTTCCTTTTTGAGAATCAACTGCTACATTTTCAGCCGATAACTGGCGAGTGTTTAAATTTAAGATTACCTGTTTACCATGGGTTGTTAGTAAAAAACTAGGCACTTTATATTCATCAGCAAGCGAAATATTTATGCTTCCACGCCAGTCTGAAACTTTCCATAAGTCTAAGTTTTTACTAATATTTAATTGGTTGGATAGCTTAAAATGATATTTAGCATCATTGAGCGAATTGGCAAACTTCAATTCTGAAACAATATTAAAAGGTGTGTCTGGCAAAATATCAAAAGCGATGAAATCAAAATCTAATATTTGCCAGTCGTAATTTTTCTGCTGGTTCACAAAAAACACGGCTGCATTTTGTGAAATTAAGGTTTTTAATTGCCAGTTGTTAAGCCTAGAAGCTGGTTCTGAGCTAGGCGAGTTACTTACTTTGAAAAACCCGTCATTAGAGGGCTTAGACAAACCTGCTAAGTTAAGTAATCCCTGCCAGTTTTCTTGCCCTTGCTGGTTAACCTCTAAATATAATTTGGCTTTTTCTAGCTCTATCGCTTCAATAATTATTTTTTTTGATATAAAAAACTGCCACAAAGACAAGTTAATATCAACTGATTCTATCTCGGCAAATAGCGGATTATTAAACCCTGCTAAATTAAGTACCTTTAGCTCAGATAAATTAAGGTTAAAAGGAAATAAATTTAACTTAATAGGCCCTTCTAGGCTTAATTGATGCCCAGTTTTATCTAAAAAAACTTGTTCTACATCGGGCTTATAGCTGTCTAAATCGACAAACTTAAGTCCTAACCAAATGCCTATTAGTACAAAAACCGGCAACAAAAAACCAATCACAATAATTCTCTTCCACCAAACCGATATTTTTTCTTTGGTAGCGGGGGATATTTTTTTCGGTTGTGGAGTTTGGTCGGTATCTGCCATCATCTATTCCATAAATACTTGTAATACATCATTTAAAAAGGTTTTACCTAGTAGGGTAAGTTTTAAATTTCCATCTTTTATTCTAGCCCAATCTTGTTCTTCTAGCTGAGTTAGTTTCGGTTTTATTACCGATAAGCTAATACCCGTTCTAAGCTCGAACAAACTTAAATCGAACCCTTGTTCCAAACGGAGTACATTCATCATAAATTCAAAAGCGGCATCTTGCTCACTTAATTCTTCTTTACGCCCCCATTTTTTTGAGCGTATCATCTCACTATAACCGCCAGGAGAAGCGGGCATTTGCGTACGCCAAATTTTGCCTTGTGGTGGGTCGGTTATTTTGCCATGGGCACCCGCACCTAAACCGATGTAGTCACCAAATTGCCAATAATTAGTGTTGTGTAAACACTGTGCTTTGGGTTGCGAGTAGGCGGATATTTCATAGTGCAAATAGCCCGCTTTTGCCAAAATATCCTGGCAGGCCAATTGCATCTCCCAAGCTAAATCGTCCTCGGGCAAAACAGGCGGGTTTTTATAAAAAGGTGTATTGGGTTCTAAGGTTAATTGGTAGTGAGATAAATGTGGTGGCTTTAGTGAAATAGCGGTTTCAACATCTTGAATAGCTTGACTTAACGATTGATTTGGCAGAGAAAACATCAGGTCTAAATTAAAGTTACTAAAACCTGCTTTTTTAGCAGCTTCGACCGCTAAAAATACTTCGTCAGCAGAGTGAATACGCCCAAGGGCTTTTAGTTTTTCATCTTCAAAACTTTGCACGCCCATTGATAATCGATTCACTCCTGCCTGCCTAAAGCCTGCAAACTTATTAAAATCGACCGTTCCTGGGTTGGCCTCTAGGGTTATTTCAATATAAGGTTGAAAGCCTAACAAGGCTCTGGCGTTAGATAAAAAATCGTCCAAGCCTTGTTCAGACATTAAACTAGGCGTGCCTCCACCGAAAAATATGCTTTGAATTGGTCGCCCCCAAACAGAGGGTAAGGTTTGTTCAAGTTGTTGAATTACAGCGTTTAAATAGATTTTTTCTTGATCATCTTTTAAAGTATGCGAGTTAAAATCACAATAGGGACATTTTTGAATACACCAAGGATAGTGTACATAAAGACTAAGCGGAACGGGTTGGTGAAACTGCATCTAGGGTGCTCATTAAACTTGAGAGAACTTATTTTACCCTAATCTCTGTTTAGAATGGGTTTATGCAACCGTATTCACATTATTTCCAATGTGTGCAGGCAAGCCTTTTGAGCTAGGCGGTGTCGGCAAGGCTTCAATTAAAGCCAATGCTCCTTGGACTTGTATATCCATTGCTTTTTTAAACACTGCTATTTGGACTTCTTGATGAGCTTGCGTTTGCTTCATATTAACTGCCGCCATACTGACTGCGGCATTTGGTGAAATTTCCATTTA
>CAZZKU010000104.1:0-4419 GCA_964654635.1 uncultured Piscirickettsiaceae bacterium
ATTACTTTTATATACAATGAATAACAAATAAGGTGGATAGTTCCATGACCAGAACAATCAACACTAATAAAATGAACGATTCAATGAATAATTTAATTAAAAATACCCCAGCGGCTTTAATAATGTTGTTAGCACTTATTATGACTTCTTCAGCAATGGCAAAAGCCTCGCTTGAAAAAGTACGTGTGGGGCAAACTGCTGACAAAACACGAGTGGTGTTTGAAATTAAACAAAATCACCGTTTTGAAGTTTCTAAATTCAATAATCCTCCTCGTATCGTGGTCGATTTTTATAAAGCAGACAATAAACTTAGCTTTAAAAACATGAAGTTTTTAGACGCTCGTTTAGAAAAAATACGCGTTAAAGATCAAAAAAATAGAGTTCGTGTTGTATTAGATTTACGCAAAAATTTTGATTATAATTACTTTGTATTGGCTAAAAATAAACAGGGTGCAGAGCGAGTAGTGATTGATGTATCTAAAAAATTGGTCACAGCAAAGCCCGTTAAAGATAAGAAAAACGTAGTTAAATCGGTTGCTAAACCTGCTAAAGATATTGCAGAATTACAAAAACCTCGTCAAATTATGAACGCAGGTAGTCCAATGTTTCTTCTTAAAAACAAAGATCTAGTGGTTGCTATTGATGCAGGACACGGTGGTAAAGATCCTGGAGCTATAGGCTTCAATGGTACACAGGAAAAAGTAGTTGCCCTACAAATAGCAAAACGTCTTAAAAAATATATTGATGCCCAGCCTGGTATGCGTGCCATATTAACCCGTGATAAAGATGAATTTGTTTCTTTACACCAGCGTGTTCGTATTGCCCATAAACATAATGCGGATATTTTTCTTTCAATACATGCCGATGCATGTAGAAAAAGAAGCGCACGTGGTGGTTCGGTTTATATTCTATCTACTAAAGGCGCAAGTTCTGTCATGGCTAGAATTTTAGCAAAATCAGAAAATGCTTCACTACATGATATTAAATTAAAAGGGCGTGATTCAGATGTAGCGTTTGTTTTATCAGATATGACAAGAGAAGCCAATATTCGTGCCAGCCGCAAGTTAGGTGAAGCGGTGTTGGGTGAAATGGGCTTATCGGTTCGTTTGCATAAAACTTCAGTACAGTCAGCTAACTTTGCAGTATTAAAATCAATTGATATGCCTTCGTTATTAATTGAAGCGGCTTTCTTGTCAAATATTGGTGAAGAGAAAAAACTAAAAACAACTGCGTTTCAAAGCAAGGTCGCAAAATCTATTGTTCGAGGTTTAGAAAAATTTGTGAAAAGAAATTCACAGCAACCACGTTGGGGCGAAAGCTTATTTGTTTATTATAAAGTTCGTTCAGGAGACACCTTGTCGCAGATTGCAGCAAACTATAAAATCTCAACAGCGGAATTAAAAAAACTAAATAGAATTAAACAAGCTAACCAATTATATGTTGGTAAAAAGTTAAGAATCCCAGTTTCAGAAAATGTAATTGCTGGGTTATAAATTTAGAGCCAGTTTTCTAAGTAATGATTCGGGTATAATATCCATTTATTGCTAAGAGCTTTATTCTTCTTCTATGAATCCTAGTATCAAATCAGCTGATATTTCCTTACTTCCCTCGCACCTAGCCGATCAAATAGCCGCGGGAGAAGTGGTAGAACGCCCTGTTTCAGTAGTAAAGGAACTATTAGAAAATGCAATAGATTCTGGTGCCAATCAAATTGAAGTTTTGATTGAAGAAGGCGGCGAAAAATCTATCTTGGTTAAAGACAATGGCTGTGGCATTAAACAACAACAATTACTGCTAGCGGTTAGTCGCCATGCAACCAGTAAAATTCATACCTTAGCGGATTTGTCATCTGTTTCAACCCTCGGATTTCGTGGCGAAGCCTTAGCCAGTATTAGTTCCGTCTCTCGTTTTTCAATCACAAGCCGCCATCAAGAACAAGACAATGCTTGGACTTTACAATGTGAAGGTGAAGGAAACTGGACCGACCTTGCTCCTATTGCCCACCCAGTTGGTACAACGGTAAGCGTTAAAGATTTGTTTTTTAATGTACCAGCACGGAAAAAGTTTCTAAAAACCGCACGAGCTGAGTTTATGCAAATAGATCAGTTAGTAAAACGAATTATGCTAAGTAAGCCAGCGGTAGCCATTAAGCTAGTGCATAACAATAAAATAACCCGTCAGGTACATGTTGCGACCGATGAGGCAAGTATTCAACAGCGTTTAAAACAGTTAGTCGGTTCGCCTTTTGTTGAACAGAGTTTAAAAGTAGACATTGTTGCACAGGATATTGAAATAAATGGCTGGGCAGGGCAAGCAACTTTTAACCGTTCACAAACCGATATGCAATACCTATTTGTAAATGGTCGAATAGTACGTGATAGATTGTTGTCCTATGCGGTTAAACAAGCCTATGCGGATGTAATGTATCACGGTCGGCAACCTGCCTATGTGCTGTTTTTAACCATTCCCGCCGAATTGGTCGATATTAATGTACATCCTTCAAAATACGAAGTACGTTTTGCTAATGGTCGCTGGGTGTATGACTTTTTAAGGCGTGCTATTCGTGAAATTGTGACCAATCCTATCGGGGTCGCATCAATTTCTGAAGCACCTATTAATCAAAACTGGCAGTCCCAAAGTTGGCAAGCAAAAAAAGCAGCCTATTCGCCGACTAAAAGTAACTCTCCTTTAGCAGAGCAGAATTATCAAAAATCTATGCACTTTCAAATGCAAGAAAATAAAAGTAGTGAATTACTTGCTAGTGCTAGCATTGCAGAATCTGAAAGCCTTTATGAAACCTTAACAACAGAAACCCCTGTACTGGGCTTTGCCAAAGCACAAATAAAAGGGGTGTTTATTCTGGCAGAAAATGAACAAGGGCTTGTACTGGTAGATATGCACGCCGCCCATGAACGGATTGTTTATGAGCGAATGAAAAGCCAATGGGAGAGCGATCAACTTATTTCACAACCTTTGCTAGTGCCTATTGTGGTTGCCTTAGAAAGTTCACAATTAAAAGTGTACCAAGAGCATGAACAAAATTTTAAACAATTAGGGTTTGAAGCCGAACTTTTTGGCCCTGAACAATTAAAAATAACTGCCGTGCCGACCTTGTTATCAAAAACAGATGTAGTGAGTTTAATTAACGACATGATTGCCGACTTTGCCGTGGTAGGCTCGTCACAATTGATTGGTGAAAAAATTAACGCTATTATTTCCACTATGGCATGCCACGGTTCAGTTAGAGCTAACCGCCAGCTTACTATTCAAGAAATGAATGCCTTATTGCGTGACATGGAAATAACCAATGCTTCAGCACAATGTAACCACGGTCGTCCAACCTGGACACAGCTATCAATGGAACAGCTAGATGCACTATTTATGAGGGGTCAGTAGGTGGGCAATAAACAATTGGTTGGCAAGTTAATTGAACAAAAAATTTGTTTAGCCATTATGGGACCGACCGCATCAGGAAAAAGTGCTTTATCAATGGCATTGTCAAAAGTATTGGACATTGAAATTATTAGTGTTGATTCCGCTTTAGTCTATAAAGAGATGGATATTGGCACCGCCAAACCATCGGTTGAAGAGATGGCAAAAGTGCCTCACCATTTAATTAGTATAATTGAACCCACCGAAACCTATTCTGCCGCCGAATTTGTGGAAGATGTTCACGTTTTAGTGGCACAAATTTTTGCTAGAGGAAAACTACCGGTATTGGTTGGTGGCACTATGATGTATTTTAATGCCTTACAAAAAGGCATGGCAAAACTACCTTCAGCAAACGAAAGCATACGGGCTAGAATCCAACAAGAATGGTTAAGAAATTCTGCAAATGTTCACGCTAAGTTAGCCAAAATAGACCCTGATGCCGCTTTGCGTATTCACCAAAACGACCCGCAACGTATTATTCGTGCTTTAGAGGTTTATGAATTAACCGGTCGTTCTATTAGCTCGTTACAACAAGAAGCGGCTAGCGACACTTTAAAAGAGTTTAGTCTATGCAAAATTGCCTTAATACCTGAAGATAGAGCCCAATTACACCAACAAATTATTAAACGATTTAACAGTATGCTAGCGTTAAATTTTTTAACCGAAGTTAAAGCTTTAATGCAAAATAAAGATTTGAACATTGATTCTACCTCTATACGTTGTGTCGGTTATAGGCAAGCATGGCAACATTTAACCGACAATACACCCACTGAAGACTTTATTGAAAAATGCGTTATCGCAACTCGTCAATTAGCAAAACGGCAAATAACTTGGTTGCGTAAAGAAACAGATTTGGTGCAAATAGATCCTTTTAATACACCGCTTAATAAACAGTTGGCAAAAGCAGAGTCTTTGTTGGAAAAATTAAGTATGTCTAAATGTTGAATCTATTAACAAGGCGTTACATTTTTTAAACCTAGTGTGCTA
>CAZZKU010000105.1:0-4413 GCA_964654635.1 uncultured Piscirickettsiaceae bacterium
GGGAATTTATTATAAAGGAATAATACTTGACCTGCAACTTTAAGCGGTTTATATTTCAACAATTCCAACAATTTCAACCAGCTCACTATTTACAATTAACACTGGCCATCTATCACGATTCCATAGGTTGGTTTTTTTTGATTTTAATTGTTTTTTTAGCTGTTTATTTGCAACAGTATCGGCTGGAGTCAAGCTCCTAACAAAAGCATTTTTTCCTAAATACTCTTTCTTCAAAACGGCTAATCGAGTTAGCAAAAAAGTTTCTGAAAACCCTAAAGCAAAGGGGTTGAAATCCTTCAACTCTACTTGATAACTTTCCGAATACCTTGGCAGAACATACAGTAAATTCCTTTCAATTCGTAAAGTAAAGTCTTTAGCCATTCGCTTGGCATGCGCGTTGTTATTTTTAATTTTTAATGATAATTCTAACCATTCAAAAATAGCTTGGGTAAACCGAACCGAGCAATAAGCATGATTTGTTAGCCAAAATAGAATTACATTTTTTTGTCTAGCCCAAGATAGATTCCGAATTGAATCTAAATTCAACCACAAGCTGGCATAGTTACATTTGGCTAAATCTAATTGTGCCAATTCATCTAATAAACCTTGTGTTTCTTGCATGTTTTTAGCAAAACCAATCAAAGATTGGTCTACAGCAGACCACCCCTGGCGAATTTTGGGTTTTATCTCGTTTCTAAGATAGTTTCTTTTAAAATTATTGTCTAAATTTGATGGGTCTTCTATCCATACTAAATTATGTTTCTTGGCATAGTCTAAAATAGAATCTTTGCTAACATTTAACAAAGGTCGTGCATGAAAAACTTTATTTTTAGGGTTAAATTTTAAGCTAGGCATGCCTTGCATGCCTTTTATGCCTGTGCCTCTAAACAGGTTTAACAATAAAGTTTCTACTTGATCTTGTTGGTGATGAGCGGTTAATAAATAACCGTCCTGCTCGCATTCTGCAAACAAGGCTTTATATCTTGCATCTCGTGCAACGGCTTCAAGCCCTTTTCTTGCCGAACTGGCTAAAGTTACTTTTATTGTTTTATGAGAAAGCTTATGTTTTTGGCTAAACTTTTCAGTAAAATTAGCCCAACTGTCTGCTTCAGATTGTAAGCCGTGGTGAATATAAACCGAGTTAAGTTGAATGCTGTTTAAATAATCAGAATGAACCAAGGCATGAGCAAGTACAACCGAATCTACCCCGCCACTTAAACCGATTACTATCCTTGAGTTTACAGGTATAGTATCCAAAAATAAAGCAACGGAATCGACAACGTATTGAGAAGACATTTAAATGTTAAAATTAACTTTCATCAAAATTGCCATAACTCATGTAACGATCGTATCTAGCAGAAACTAGTTCATCAACAGGCTTATCTTTTAAGTTGTCTAGCTGGGTAATCAGCGCTTCTTTTAAAGATGCGGCTGCCATTTCTGCTCCTCGGTGTGCACCGCCTAAAGGTTCTGCGACAATAACATCAATTAGCCCAAGTTCTTTCAGTCTTTTGGCGGTAATGCCCAATGCGGCGGCGGCATCAGATGCATAGGCAGCATCTTTCCATAAAATAGAAGCACAGCCTTCTGGTGAAATTACTGAATAGGTGCTGTATTCCATCATGATGGTTACATCACCCACGCCAATTGCTAAAGCTCCACCAGAGCCGCCTTCACCAATTACTGAACAAATAATAGGAACTTTTAATTCTGCCATTTCAATTAAATTTCTGGCAATCGCTTCGGACTGCCCGCGTTCTTCTGCGTTAATACCTGGGTAAGCGCCAGGAGTATCTATAAAAGTTAAGATAGGCAAACCAAAACGCTCTGCCATTTTCATTAGCCTTAACGCCTTACGGTAACCTTCTGGTTTAGGCATACCAAAATTACGTTTGATTTTTTCTTTAGTATCTCGACCTTTTTCATGCCCGATAACCATAACCGCCTGTCCGTCTATTCTGGCTAAACCAGCCACAATAGCGGCATCGTCGGCAAAAGCTCTGTCACCATGCAATTCTTTAAAATCGGTAAAAATTTCTTTAATATAGTCTAATAGATAAGGGCGTTGCGGATGTCTAGCAACTTGTGAAATCTGTACATCAGTTAGCTTACTAAAAATAGTTTGGGTTAATTTTTTTCTTTTTTGTTCTAAAGCAGAAACTTCTTGCACCAAGTCCATATCTTGTCCATCAAGATGCCTTAGTTCATTTATTTTTGCTTCTAATTCTGCGATAGGTTGTTCAAAATCTAAAAAATCTAACTTCATTGGTTTTCCCGTACTTTAATGTATTTTGAAATATATTACCGTTATTCTAACAAACTAATCTTAACTCTGTTTGACAGCATGCACTCTTTTATAAACATTTAACAACCTTTGATGTAATCTACTGATTGCAAAGGCTTCCTTTCCGATTGGTAAATCATTCATGAAGCTAATTCCATTTATGTGATCTAGCACTTTTTTATGTATATTTTTACCGAATAAAACATCAATCATTGCAGGGTTATAACTATTGTCTGAATCCGCCAGTTTAATATCTAAATAGAAGCTTAGAGCTTTATAGAATAAGAGCATTTCTTTATCGTCAACAAAATAAAAGCAGTCTTGTAATAGCTCATAAGTTTCTTCTAAATCTCCCATACCTAAAGTCAAAAACATATTTAATTCGACTACTTTTAATTTTTTCCAATAACTATTTTCACTAGGCAACAGCCCTATTAAATTAGCAACGCCTTGATGGTCAGACAAACCTAGCATGGCTATTTTATCCAAAGCTATCTGAAAAGAATTTTGTAATTTTTCTTCCGCTAAAAAATCAGCTTCCAAGTCATTTAAAATATTTCGTAACACGCGTCCTTGGTTTTGGTTGTTTTCTAACATCTCTGCAATAGGAAAAACTTCAGACATTCCTGGCACAACCATTCTGCTAGCTGGCAAGCCATAATGTTCATAATCGGCAGTATAAACTTCTAACCCTAGCTCGTGTACTATTTTTACCAAAGCTTGGTATTGTGCTTTGGTATCTCCTAAAAAATTCCAGTTAACAAATTCAAAATCGTATTGATCGCTTATAAATTTAGCATGAATTAACCCGCTTGAATCGATAAAGTGGTTTTCAATATTTTCATCATCGGCAACAATATCTACATCAAAAACAGGGGTTTGAAACCCCTCTAAACTACCTAACTTTCGACCCTGTAAAGATTCGGTTAGGGTTCTTTCTAAAGCAACTTCAAAAATAGGGTGTGCACCGAAAGAGGCAAAACATTGCCCGCTACTTTGTTCAAACAAAGTAACATTCATCACTGGATATTTTCCGCCTAATGAAGCGTCACGTACCGATACCTCAAGCCCATGCTCGTTAAGGTCTTTAATAGCGGCAACAATAACGGGGAACTGGTTTAAAACTTCGGCGGGTACTTCTGGTAAACACAGGTTTTCTTTTAAAATAGTGGCTTTAACCCATCTTTCAAAAATCTCTGATAAACCTTGTACTTTAGCCTCTTCCAAAGTATTACCGGCACATAAACCGTTACTGGCATATAAATTACTAAATACGTTCATCGGAAAAAGAACGGTTGTATTGTCTGATGCGGCTTGCATTGGAATGCAACTTATCAGTTCTGAATCATCATTTAAACTTAATAGGTCTTCTGCTTCAAATTCGTTATTTGGGTCGTATAACGCCCATAGTTTTTCATTTAAAACGCTTCTAAAATTTTCTTGGGTTATCGCGACTTCATTTGGATAATAAATAAATTTTTGCTCGGCAAAATCTATTTTAAAGTCTGAAAAAAAGTAGTTGGTTTCTAAACGCTCTAAAAATTCACCATAGGCACTTGCCAAGCAAGCCTTTTTAGTAGAACCTTTGCCGTTGGTAAATAGTGCAGGGCAGTATTTGTCTTTAATATGCACCGAATAAACATTGGTAACAGGGTTTAGCCAACTGACTTCTTCAATTTCAAAACCACCGTCTAATAGTGTCTTTTGCATTCTTGCTATCGACTCTTCTAAGCTGGCATCTTTACCGATAATAAAAGTTTGTTCTGACATGTTAATTAACACCCTAAATAAAGTATTGAAATAAAGCATTATATATACGCCAAATATTAAAACTGTAGAAAAACTTAGGGTAGAAATCATCATTGACATGAAAAGCGTAGATTCAAGCAACCCTATTCGAGACAACCGCTTAATTGATATGTTTTTTCAAGCTGAGTTCTTTCCAGCAACCATTGTAAGAGCCAACTTAGATGCTGAGATACTTAATTCAAAAGAACCAGTACAAAACATAAGTTTAGAAGCTTGGAATTGCAGCTTTACAATACCCCATTTAAAAGCCCAAAATCGCCAGGGATGGTCTTAAATAGTAGACCACCCCTGGCGATTTTGGGCTTTTTGACCTTTAAAAC